>NZ_JAKOAV010000011.1 GCF_029478095.1 Pelotomaculum isophthalicicum JI
AGCTGGATGAATTACTAATTATTGATTCTAACGCACTATACGTATTTGACCGGGGCTATGTCGATTACAAGAAATGGGATGACTATTGCGAAGCCGGAATACGCTTTGTTACCAGGATCAAAGACAACTTTATCATTAACACCATTGATGATAAGCCGGTTGACGGTACCAATATGACCGAAAGCATTGTGATACTTGGTGATCCTAATACAACAATGATGAGGAATAAGTTACGACTTATTCACACTGTGGATACCACGGGAAGTCCGGTTGTTATTCTAACAAATGACTTTAGCATTAGAGCTCAGGAAGTATCTGAGATATACCGCCTCAGGTGGAAGGTGGAGCTGTTTTTTAATTAGAGATTCTACGAAAGCAGCCCACCAGGACTTCTTGTGGCAGGCGAAAGATTGAAGATTACAACTGGCAATTTGAGCAATTGCTAACGGAAATTAAGCATGGAGATACCGAATTCCTTGACAGTTATGATGTAGAGCTGAATTATCTGTAATCCTAAATAAAGCATATCTGTATAAATGTGGATACTGGATTACCTTTTATGGTGCCGTTGCCTTTTTAGATTACGTAAGAAAAAACCCTGTTCAGAAAATTCTGTCACCCCTTTTCTTAGCCTAAATTCTTATTATTTTTTAATGTTGACTTTTGAAATCAAGTTTTATGCAACACTACTGATGTCAGATGAAGAACCTCGACTGTATTCATAAAATGGTATAGAATATGCATATGGAAATCTTCTACCATTATTTTTAGACCAGTGAACAGACTTAAATATAATATAAGATGAGGGGATTTATTTGAAATTCAGGAAAACTATTTTTAAATCAGCATGTATTAATATAATTACCCTGGCTGTTATTATAGCAATAGCCCTGTTACTCACATCCAGTGCCTTTGCTGCCGAGAAAATCTTTTTAGACCTGCCTGAAAGCGATCCTTTCTACCCGTATGTCAACTACTTAGTAAAAACAAACCTCATCCAAGGATACCCCGATGGTAGCTTCCGTCCGGCCGATTCCATCACCAGGGCCGAGGTAGCCGCACTCTTGGTAAGAGCCGGTAAATTAAATGAACTTGCTCCTGTTACACAGACCTATAGCGACATCAGCCCTTCCCACTGGGCGTATACCACAATTGAAAGAGCAACCTATGCTGGTCTCATTAAAGGGTACCCTGACCAAACATTCAGGCCAGAAGCACCTATTAGCCGGGCAGAAGCCTGTGCTTTACTCCTGCGCCTGACCAATAAGCCCGTGCCCTATTCACCGTTAGACGAAACTATCATTGACATTGAGCCTGCATACTGGGCTAGACAGCAGATAGCCGCAGCATTACAGGCCGGTATGTTTACCATGACCTCAAAAAACACTTTCGAACCAGAAGCCCAGGCTACCCGCGCGCAGTTGGCCAGAGGCTTGGCTATAGCGCTCAACATGGAAGACAGCTTGTCGCCTGTTGGTATCACCGCCGGAAACATTAGATCAGGAAACCACATTGCTGGAGGAGCAGATCATACCTTGTTCCTGAATAGTGGTGGTACAATCTGGGCATGTGGGGGGAATATGTATGGCCAGCTTGGTGATGGAACATTAATTGATAGGTATTCTGCACCTGTGCAAGTGCAAGGCCTTACGGGTATGGTGTTAGTAACTGTGGGTGACTTTTTTTCGCTTGCCCTTAAGAACGACGGCACGGTTTGGGCTTGGGGCAAAAATGAGAGTGGCCAGCTTGGTGACGGAACAACAACAGACAGGTACAATCCAGTACAAGTACCGGGTTTGTCCGACGTAGTGTCGGTTGTTGCCGGGGGAGTTCACAGCCTGGCGCTTAAAAAAGACGGTACGGTTTGGGCCTGGGGGTATAATTCCTCTGGCCAACTTGGCAGTGGTGCAACAATGGACAGCTACACCCCGCAGCAGGTGCAATTCCTGACTGACGTGGCAGCGATAGCCGCAGGCTCCGGGCATTCCCTGGCTGTTAAGAGTGACGGCACGGTCTGGGCTTGGGGAGAAAATGATTTTGGTCAACTCGGCGATGGGACAAAAGCACACAGGTACACTCCAGTGCAGGTAGAAGGACTGACCGGTATTACATCGGTAGTTGCAAGGAGGGAATATTCCCTAGCTCGTAAGAGCGATGGCACAATATGGGCTTGGGGTCAAAATTATCTTGGCCAGTTAGGTGACGGGACAAAAACAGATAGGTGCGTGCCAGTGCAGGTGCTGGGTTTGTCCGGTGTGGTGTCAGTATCTGCCGGGGCGGCGCATGTCCTAGCTCTTAAAGGAGACGGCACAGTATGGGCCTGGGGGTTAAATAAAAATGGCCAAGTTGGGGTAGCATCTTCCAGTTACGGCCCTTTGCGGTTACAAGGCATGACTGACGTGGAGGAGGTAGCGGCCGGCGAGCGCTTTTCCCTGGCTCTCAAGAGCGATGGCACGGTCTGGGCCTGGGGGGAAAATTATGCCGACCCGCTGGCAGATGAAATTGCAATGGACAGTTTTAGCCCGGTTCAGGTACCCAAGATTATAAATAGCATTATAGCGGCAGACAGCGGGAACAATATAGGATTGGGAAATGGTGACAGTATTACAATCACCTTCAGCGTAAACATAAACCAGCCCCCGGTTAATAGCAAGGCGGGTGTAGACGCATTAATCAATTTCGGCGGGAAGTCATTCGGTACTAATTATAGCGGGACATGGACGGACGCCAATACCCTTGTGCTCACTGTTGGCAACGCTACCGGTGCTGACCTGGCTGTTGGCGACACGATCACAATAAATGCCGGTGTTGACCTGAAGACTGCCGGTGGAATCTCCTATACCCGCACCTCCAGCGGTACCATCAGCGGTACTTTTGGCAAGGCAGGTGTTGTGCATTTCACGGACACCACTCTGGAGGCCGCTGTCGGGGCAGCTTTAAACATACCGGTAGGTAATATAACTGAAACGGAAATGCTAGGTTTAACGAGCCTGAACGCATCAGGTGAATTCGTTATGTATAGCGACAAAATCAAAAATCTAACCGGTCTTGAGTATGCAGCCAACCTGCAATCCCTTAATTTAACTAACAACAATGTCAGTGACATAGGGGTGCTGTCTAAATTAACCAACCTGCAAACCCTCAACCTTAGCAGTAACCAGATTAGCGATATAAGAGCGTTAACAGGCCTGACCAACCTTCAAACTATTAACCTCGGTAATAACCAAATCAGTGACATAGAGGCACTATCCGGCTTAACTAACCTGCAAACCCTTTACCTTGATAATAACCAGATCATCAATATTGATGGCCTTTCCAGGTTGACCAACCTGCATCATCTTTCCCTTTATAGTAATAAGATCAGTGCTATAGGAATACTAACAGGTCTGACCGATCTGCGGATCCTTAACCTTGAGAAGAACCAGATTGGCGAAATAGAAGCGCTAACAGGCTTGACCAAGCTGCAGAACCTTTATCTTAGTGATAACTATATCAGTGACATTGGGGCACTATCAAGTCTACCCGACTTACAAAACGTTAGTATTGAAAATAACCCGATAAACCTTGACCCTGATTCGCAGGCAATAGGTATTATCAGAGCTCTATTATCCAGATGTGTGATAGTGGATTACTAGCAACGACATGAGTGAAAGAACGGATGGAGTTATCCGTAAATTGACAATTACCTTCACGGGTAACACGGCATGTTACCTGTTACCATGGCTATGCCATAAAACAGGTACCACGGTAGCGATCATCGGTGCAGATATTCCTTCCTCTTGTCCTCCAACCAGGCTGCCTCAATAGCCGCCTTTATTTCATTAACCGTCAACTTGATACCGGCTGCCACCGCTTTTTCTTCCAAGTATTTTTTAGCCTGCTCCAGTTTACTTACCCCATTCAAGTCTTTATAAACCGTTTCAGCGAATGAAAAGGCCTCCTTCCCCAGGAGATTCAGTGTCTTTCTTTGCTCTGCCGTCGTTTTCAATTCCAGGTAAGCCTCGGCCTTCTGCTTCAAGTCCTTGAGCCAGGCTTTTGCCAGTACGACTAGAATGCCTATAACGGCGAGGAAGATTTCAGTAGCATACTGATTGATTTGTTCTTGCATAACATTTTCCCTCCTAATCCAACTGTTACCGTTTTAATCGCTTCGTCCCAAACCTCCTTCCCAAATGAAACTATAACAGGCCTTTTCGAAAACTGCTCCTTTACTATATAAAGAGAAAATAAGGGGCTTTTTAACAACCCCCTAAATAAAGAAGTAGAAAATTTTTTAGCTTGATAATGATGTACATGCTGTATTGATTTAAGGTGACTTTTTCATCATTAATTTTTTAACCTAAATACGGTGAGGGATTATGGTATGTGAATGTTTAGTTTGCCGGCATATGTATCTGATTCCCCTACTAGTTCGGAATTTAAATGTTTTCTTTAAGTGGGATTTCCATCCAAAAAATTTTGCGTCATCGCCAAGTTAAAAGTTATATAGAATATTCTAGCGCAGAACATACTTTTGGTGTCTTGTTACTTGTGGTATACTAGTAATGTAAAATAATATCTGGAAGGTATAATAATGCGGCCTTTTCAGCTAAAATCGGAATATAAGCCCATGGGGGACCAGCCCAAGGCTATCTCCGCCCTGGTAGACGGCTTGCAGAAGGGTTATCGGGGGCAGGTTTTGCTGGGCGCCACCGGTACCGGTAAAACTTATACAATAGCCCAGGTGATCCAGGCTGTCCAACGGCCGGCCTTAATCCTGGCGCCGAACAAGACACTGGCTGCCCAGCTTTGCGGGGAGTTTAAAGAGTTCTTTCCCGACAACGCGGTGGAGTATTTTGTCAGCTATTATGACTACTACCAGCCGGAAGCATATATTCCGCATACCGATACTTACATTGAGAAGGACTCGTCCGTCAATGAAGAAATAGATAAACTGCGCCACTCGGCCACTTGCGCTCTCTTTGAGCGGCGGGACGTGATTATCGTGGCCAGTGTTTCCTGTATTTACGGCCTGGGTGATCCCGAGGAGTACAGCACGCTGGTTCTCTCCCTGCGCCAGGGGGAGAGCTATGACCGGGACGCTGTCTTGCGCAAACTGGTAAGCATCCAGTACGAGCGCAACGATATTAATTTTATCCGGGGGAAGTTCAGGGTGCGGGGCGACGTGTTGGAGATTTTCCCTGTGTCCGCCACGGAAAAGGCAATCAGGGTGGATTTTTTCGGTGACGAAGTGGAAAAGATGCTCGAGTTCGATGTGCTGACCGGGGAAATAATCGGGGAGCGTAAGCACGTGTCTATCTTTCCGGCAAGCCACTACGCCACCTCCAGGGAGAGGATGGACCGGGCTATCGTATCCATAGAAGCTGAGTTGGAAAAGCGGCTGACCGAGTTGCGCTCTAAAGAAAAACTGCTTGAAGCGCAACGTTTGGAGCAGCGCACCAACTACGATCTTGAAATGATGCGGCAAATGGGGTTCTGCAGCGGGATTGAAAACTATTCGCGGCATCTGACGGGAAGAGCGCCGGGACAGGCTCCCTATACCCTGCTGGACTACTTTCCCAAGGATTTTATCGTGTTTATTGACGAGTCCCACGTGGCGGTACCACAGGTGGGCGGCATGTACGAAGGGGACCGCTCCCGCAAGCAGTCCCTGGTGGAGCACGGCTTCCGGCTGCCTTCCGCTTTCGACAACCGTCCGCTGACCTTTCCGGAATTTGTGGAGAGGTTGAATCAAGTTGTTTACACTTCCGCCACGCCAGGACCTTACGAATTGAAAAACAGCGCTCGGGTGGTCGAGCAGATCATTCGCCCCACCGGTTTAGTTGACCCGGAAGTATCCATTAGACCGACCAGGGGTCAAATTGACGACCTGTTGAAGGAGATACAGCGGCGGGTTCAAAAACAGGAAAGAGTGCTGGTTACTACACTGACCAAAAAAATGGCTGAAGACCTTACCGATTATTTCCGTGAGACGGGAGTCAAAGTGCGCTACCTGCACTCGGACATCAATACCATCGAGCGTATGGAAATACTGCGTGACCTGCGACTGGGGGTTTTTGACGTCTTGGTGGGCATCAACCTGTTAAGGGAAGGCTTGGACCTTCCTGAAGTGAGCCTGGTAGCCATCCTCGACGCCGACAAAGAAGGCTACCTGCGCTCCGAACGTTCCTTGATCCAGACCATCGGCCGGGCGGCCCGAAACGCCGAAGGAAAGGTAATAATGTACGCGGACAAGGTCACCGGTTCGATGAAAACAGCCGTTAACGAGACCGAACGCCGTCGGAAAATACAAATCGAGTATAATAAAAAACATGGTATTACTCCGGAAACCGTCCACAAGGCGGTGCGGGACGTGATTGAAGCCACCCGGGCGGCGGAGCCTAAAGCAATTTACGAAGCCGGCCCGCGCGCAGGCAAGAAGATGAGCAAAACCGAGTTGAAAAAGTATATCGCCTCTCTCGAAAAAGAGATGCGGGAGTCGGCGCGCCGGCTTGCCTTCGAGCAGGCGGCGCAACTGAGGGATATTATTATAGAATTGCGGCTCCAACTGAGAGGCGAGAAATCAATAAGTTAATCACAGTATGATTAAATGAAACAGGAGTCTTTTATGCTTGACAAGATCTTAATCAAGGGCGCCCGCGTCCACAACTTGAAAAATATTGATGTTGAGATACCCCGTGACAAGTTTGTGGTAATCACCGGCCTGTCGGGCTCAGGCAAGTCCTCGTTGGCTTTCGACACTATTTACGCCGAGGGTCAGCGCCGTTATGTGGAGTCTCTTTCAGCTTATGCCCGCCAGTTTCTGGGGCAAATGGACAAGCCGGACGTTGATTATATTGAAGGGCTTTCCCCTGCTATATCTATCGATCAGAAGACCACCAGCCACAACCCGCGCTCCACGGTGGGTACGGTGACGGAAATTTATGATTACTTGAGGCTGCTCTACGCCAGAATAGGACGTCCCAACTGCCCCCGTTGCGGCAAGTTGATTACCCGGCAGGCGGTGGAGCAAATGGTGGACCAACTGGCGTCTCTTGCTGAAGGCACGCGGCTCCAGATCCTGTCGCCGGTGGTCCGCGGCAAAAAGGGAGAACATGTGAAAGTTATTGAGGATATCCGCCGCAACGGTTTCGTCAGGATCAGGGTGGACGGTGAAGTACTGGAAGCATCAAGGGAAGTAAAGCTGGATAAAAACAAGAAGCATACTATTGAAATAGTCGTGGACCGTATTATTGTCCGGCCCGGCTTCGAGAGACGGCTCGCCGACTCACTGGAAACAGCCCTCAAGCAAGGCGGCGGCCTGGCGGTGGCCGTAGTTGACGGTAAGGAGGAAATCACCTTCAGCGAGAACTTCGCCTGTGTTGATTGCGGCATCAGTATTATGGAAATCACACCGCGCTTGTTCTCTTTCAACAGCCCTTACGGGGCTTGTCCCGAGTGTACCGGTCTGGGTTTTAAGAAAGAAATTGACCCGGACCTGGTCATACCCGACCGGCGCAAATCTATAGCCGGCGGGGCGATTGAGGGTTGGTCCAAGGGCGGCTATTCTTATCAATTTCTGGAGGGAGTCGCGCGGCATTACGGCTTTAATCTGGATACCCCGGTGCATGAACTGGCGCCGGAACACCTGAATATAATTCTATACGGCACGGGCAGTGACCGGATTCATTTTATCTTACAGAATGATTTTTACGGCCGCAGGCACGAAATGTACGTACCCTTTGAAGGGGTGATTAATAATCTGTCCCGCCGCTATAAGGAAACGGCCTCGGAGCACCAGCGGGAAGAAATTGAAAACTATATGAGCAGCCGACCCTGCCCGGCTTGCGGCGGCGCCAGGCTCAAGCCGGAAGTGCTGGCTGTGAAAGTGGGGGACCGTTCTATCACCGAGGTCACCCGCTTTTCTGTGCTGGAAGCGCGAGATTTCTTTAATACACTGGATCTTACCGGACGGGAAAGAATAATTGCCCGGCAGGTTCTGAAAGAAATCAACGAACGCCTGGGTTTTCTGGTGAATGTGGGGCTTGATTATCTTACCCTGGACCGGGGGGCGGGGACTCTTTCAGGCGGCGAGGCGCAGCGGATCAGGCTGGCCACCCAGATCGGTTCCGGGCTGATGGGTGTGCTCTATATCCTGGACGAACCGAGTATCGGGCTGCACCAGCGGGACAACCAGCGCCTGCTCCGCACATTGGAGCGCCTGCGTGATTTGGGGAACACATTAATTGTTGTGGAACACGACGAAGATACTATGCTTACCGCCGACTATATCATCGATATCGGCCCCGGCGCCGGGGTGCACGGCGGGCGGTTGGTGGCGTGCGGCACGTATCAGGATATTGTTGACAACCCGGATTCTATCACCGGGCAGTATCTAAGTGGAGAGAAATCTATACCGGTGCCCCTTTTCCGCCGTCAATCCAATGGCAAGGCGCTGGTAGTGGCGGGCGCGGCGGAAAATAACTTGAAAAATATTGACGTGTCTTTTCCGCTAGGCTTATTCATTTGTGTGACCGGGGTTTCCGGATCAGGTAAAAGCACCCTGGTGAATGATATTCTTTACCGGAAACTGGCCCAGGAACTGCACCGGGCGAGGACTCAGCCCGGGCGCTGCCTGAGTGTCAGCGGCATTGAATATCTGGATAAAGTAATTGATATCAACCAGTCTCCCATCGGGCGCACGCCCCGGTCCAATCCGGCTACTTATACGGGAGTCTTCAACGACATACGCGATCTTTTCGCCATGACGCCGGAATCAAAGATGCGCGGGTACAAGGCCGGGCGTTTCAGCTTTAACGTTAAAGGGGGACGTTGCGAGTCCTGCCAGGGGGACGGGATTATCAAGATTGAGATGCATTTCCTGCCTGATGTATATGTACCCTGCGAGGTCTGTAAGGGCTTGCGTTACAACCGGGAGACCCTGGAGGTCCGCTACAAGGGCAGGAATATAGCCGACGTGCTGGAAATGACGGTGGAGCAAGCGGTTGAGTTCTTCGGGCAAATCCCGAAAATTCACCGCAAGCTGAAAACCTTGCAGGATGTCGGTCTTGGATACATCCGCCTCGGGCAGCCGGCAACCACTCTTTCGGGCGGCGAAGCCCAGCGGGTGAAGCTGGCTACGGAACTGTCCAGGCGGTCTAACGGCAAGACTGTCTACATTCTGGACGAGCCCACCACAGGCTTGCATACCGCCGACATCGACCGTCTGCTGAAAGTGCTGCACCGGCTGGTGGATGCCGGGGATACGGTAGTAGTGATTGAACATAACCTTGATGTGATCAAAACTGCCGATTATATCATCGACCTGGGTCCTGAGGGGGGCAATAAGGGTGGCGAAGTGGTAGCCACCGGTACTCCGGAAGAGGTGTCGGCAGTTTCCGGGTCGTATACCGGTCAATTTCTGAAAAAAGCTATCTTAAAAGGACCACGGCAAGAGGCTGGGTTCTGGGGGGAAGTGGATGAAGAACCACCGGTGTTGAGCAAGAGCGTCGGCGAGTGAACTTATCAATTGGGGACATGAAAGCGGTGGTTAGGTGGAACTGGAAGAAAAAATTAAACTGCTGCCCGCCAAGCCGGGGGTTTACCTTTACCGGGACGCGGGCGGTGAAATAATTTATGTAGGCAAGGCGGTTTCGCTCAAAAATCGTGTTCGTTCCTACTTCCAGTCCGGCGCTCAACAACAGCCCAAGACGAAGCTGATGCTGCAAAAAGTGGCCGACCTGGATTATATTGTCACCGACTCTGAAGTGGAGGCGCTGATCCTGGAGCAGAACCTGATTAAGGAACACCGCCCCCGCTACAATGTTTTGCTAAAGGACGATAAGAGTTATCCATACCTTAAAATCACGTTGAATGAAAATTACCCGCGGGTGCAGATCACCCGCCGGCACGTAAAAGACGGGTCAAAATACTTCGGGCCTTACACCAGAGTGGGAGCGGTAAACGAAACCCTCCGACTTTTGAAAAAAATCTTTCCGTTCCGTTCGTGCAAGCAGCGGGAACCGGCAATTAGAGAAAGGCCTTGCCTGAATCACCACATCAAGCGTTGCCTTGGCCCGTGCTGCGGGCTTACGGACAGGGAGACATACCGGGCGATGATTAATGAGGTATGCCTTTTCCTGGAAGGGCGGCAGGAGGACTTGGTCAAACACCTGACGGCCAGAATGCAAGAAGCCGCGGAAAATCTTGAGTTCGAGCGGGCCGCTGAATTGCGTGACCAACTGCATTCGGTACGGGAAGTAATTGAAAAACAAAAGATTATTTCAGGCGGCTTTGAAGACCAGGATGTCATGGCCATGGCCAGGGCTTTCGATGAGGCTTGTATAATGGTATTTTTTGTGCGGGGCGGCAAGTTGATCGGGCGTGATCATTTTATCCTGAAAGGCACGGAGGGTCTGAGCCGCTCAGAAGTGCTCGGCGCGTTCATCAAACAGTATTATACCGGCGTTGATTTTATTCCCCGGGAAGTTCTCTTATCCGAAGGCGTTATGGAAGAAAAGGCGGTAATTGAAGAATGGCTAACCCAAAGAAAAGGAGTTAAAGTTTTCCTGAAAACACCCAGCCGCGGGGAGAAAAAGAAATTGGTGGAGATGGTGGCCAAGAACGCTCTACTGACTTTGGAGCAAGTGCGAAGCGAAGGTACCGCCCAACGTGACGAAGCGGCGGCGGCTTTGGCTGAACTAGCCGGCGCGCTGAGGTTGGAGCGGCCTCCCTGCCGTCTGGAATGCTATGACATTTCAAATACCCAGGGTACCGGCAGTGTTGCCTCGATGGTTGTTTTCGAGGAGGGGAAACCTGCCAGGGACCAGTACCGGCGCTTTAGAATTCGTACAGTGGAAGGGCCGGACGACTATGCCTCCATGCAGGAAGTGCTCAGGCGGCGTTTTACCCGCGCCCTGGAAGAGAAGGAGCTTTTGCGCACAGGACAGATTTCCAGTAAGGAAGCAAAATTTTACCGTCTGCCGGATTTGGTTGTTGTGGACGGCGGCAAGGGGCAGCTTTCCGCTGCCCGCCGGGTCATGCGGGAACTGGGTTTAGAAAGAATACCGGCTTATGGCTTGGCCAAGGAGGAAGAACTTCTCTTTGGCGAGGGCCTGCCGGACCCGGTTGCCTTGCCCCCGGATTCCCGGGCGCTCCACTTGTTGCAGCGCTTGCGGGACGAAGCGCACCGCTTCGCGGTGACCTATCACCGGAACTTACGGGGAAAAGCCGGGTTAAGGTCCTTACTGGATGAAGTGGAGGGTATCGGTGAGGTGCGCCGTCGCGCCTTGCTTAAAGCTTTCGGCAGTATCTCAGGAATTGAAAAGGCTTCGTTGGAAGATTTGACTGCCGTTAAAGGAATGAATAAAAAAGCTGCGCTTGCCATATATGAATTTTTTCGCAAGTGAGAAGCTTGTTAATTATTTTGCCTTTTTTTAATCTAATGTATAATATTGGTGCGGGGAGGATTTATGCAGGCATTTAAATTAATCGCCGCGGATTTGGATGACACTTTGCTGGACGATAACCTGCGATTGACCGAGCAGGTTAAAGATACCATAGTCGCTGTGCGGGACGCCGGTGTTCAATTTACCGTTTCCACCGGGCGGATGTTCCGTTCCGCCGTGCCATACGCGCGGGAACTAGGGCTGGATCTGCCACTGATCACTTACCAGGGGGCGTTGGTGAAAAATGCCCTGTCCGGGGAAGTTTTACTATACCGCCCGCTGCCGCTGAACTATGCTAAGGAGATAGTCGTCCGTATTCACGAACTGGGCTACCATTTAAACGCATATCTTGACGACGTGCTTTACATGGAGAATGATACTCCCGAAGGCCGCCGGTACAGTCATATTTCCGGGGTGAAACCTGAACTTGTCGGGGACCTTCTGAAGATCCTGGACCGTGATCCCACGAAAATAGTGGCTATCGCCGGGGAACCGCAGCTTGACCGGCTAAACGCCGAGTTGACACCGCGATATGCCGGGAAAGTGCATATCGCTAAATCAAAGCCGTTTTTTTTGGAATTTTCCCACCCGCAAGCGACCAAAGGACATGCTCTTAAAGCCCTGGCCGGACATTTTGGGGTAAAAAGGGAAGAGATTATGGCCGTCGGTGACAGTTATAACGACCTGGAGATGCTGGAGTATGCCGGTTTGGGTGTCGTGGTCGCCAACGCCAGGGATGACATCAAGAAGAGGGCCGGGTATGTAACCGCCGCGCCGAACGGCGCCGGAGTGGTGGAAGCGTTGGAAAAGTTTGTGTTGGGGAGGTGAGCCTCCTGCCGGATCGTTATGTAATCGGGGTTGACCTCGGCGGCACTAAGATACACACCGCGCTGGCCGACGGGGACGGCAATATTCTGGCAGAAACGAGAGTACCTACTGAGACAATAAAAGGACCGTCACACGTTATCGGGCGAATTATTGCCACTATCGAACAAGTACGGGAGCAGGCTGGATTACCCGCTGGTTTTGTTGAAACTGTCTCAGTGGGATCACCCGGCCCCCTGGACATTGCCAGTGGCATTATTCATTTTTCGCCGAACCTTGGCTGGCACGAAGTCCCCCTAAAAAAACTACTGCAGGAGGGCCTGCGGACAAAGGTAATGATCGACAATGACGCTAACCTGGCCGCTCTTGGCGAGCATGTTTTCGGGGCCGGGCGGGGCGTGAACAATATGGTTTACATTACTGTCAGCACAGGAGTCGGCGGGGGTTTAATCCTGGGCGGGCGATTATATCACGGCGCCACGGACGGGGCCGGAGAGATCGGGCATATCACCGTGTTGCCGGATGGACCGCCTTGTGGCTGCGGCGCACGGGGCTGTTTGGAGTCTGTTTCTTCCGGCACTGCTATCGCGCGGGAAGCCCGGCGGCTGGTGGAATGCGGCAAGGGACAGAATATCCTGACCCGGGCCGGGGGCGATCCGGACAGGATCAGTGCCGTTACAGTGGCTGAGGCCGCATCAGGGGGAGATCAGGAGGCAGTTTCCATCATTTCGAATGCGGCGCGCTTTTTGGGAATTGGAGTGGCCAATGTGATTAATCTGCTCAACCCGGACATGATTGTGCTGGGCGGCGGCGTGATGGAAATAGGAGAACCCATCTGGCAGGGTGTCAGGCAGGAAGTGGAGGCCCGTACTTTGGGCGCGGCCCGTACCCATGTCCAGGTGGTGCCGGCCGGACTGGGCCGGCGCGCCGGTGTGCTCGGCGCTGTGGCATTGGCGCTGCAGATGGACTAACATTGTACATTCAATGAAACTATTCAGAATAAAAGCCAGTCCCACTGATTATGCTATTGGTGGGAGGGGGAAAAGATGTATTTTTTTGGCAAACACGATTGGCGTACTTTCGAGCGGGGTACTGAAAAAGAGTGGCTTGTCACTAATGGTATTGGCGGTTACGCTTCCAGTACGATCATCTGCGCCAACACCCGTAAATACCACGGATTGCTGGTTGCCGCTCACAATCCCCCCGGCAACCGGATGGTGCAGTTGGTTAAGTTGGACGAGCGATTTGCATCCGGCGGGCATACTTATAATCTTGCCACGAACAGCACCGGTTCCGGGGTAAGCGAATCGGGCTATATCCACTTGCGACAAGTTGAAGTCGATCCTTTTCCTGCCTTTACCTACAGTTTTACTGATGTAACCCTAAAAAAAACAATTTTCATGGTGCACGGACAGAATACCACTGTGATTTTATATAAAATCACGAACGGGGCCAGCCCCGGCGTTTTACGTTTAATTCCCATGGTCAACTGCCGGGGCTACCATTTTATTACTTACGCGGACCAGATTAACTTTACTCAGAAGAGAATCAAGGGCGGTGTTTCGGTAAAAGGCCGGGAGGAAGTGCCCCCGTTGCTGCTCACTATCAGCGACGGCGCTTACATTCCTGGCGGCAACTGGTTCAGGGGTATGGCTTACCTTGAGGAGAAAGAGCGCGGGGAAAATTGCTTCGAGGATCATTACATGCCTGGCTCTTTTGAGGTGCCCATTGCCGCGGGTGAAAACAAAACTGTGGCGGTGATCGCCTCGACAATCGAACTTGACAACCCGGCCGGCGAGAAGTTGCTTGAAAGAGCAAGGGGCCGGCAGCGGGATCTGGAAAATCTGGCTGGTTATGACGAAATCCTGACCCGTGAACTAGTGCGGGCGGCGGACGCTTTTATCGTCCGGCGCGAATCAACCGGAGCCAAAACTGTGATTGCCGGTTATCCCTGGTTTACCGATTGGGGCAGGGACACAATGATCGCCCTGCCGGGGCTGACCCTGGTAACAAAAAGGTTTAATGACGCGCGGGATATTTTGTTGACCTATGCGCGGCAATGTAAGAAGGGACTTTTGCCGAACTGTTTTCCGGATGGGGATGAAGCTCCGTTTTATAATACCGTGGATGCTTCCCTCTGGTATTTTCAAGCGGTCTACAAATACTTGGTTTACACCGGCGACCTGGAGTTTATCCACGAACAGATTTATCCTGTGTTAAAGGACATAATCCGCTGGTACATAGACGGGACCGACTACAATATCTTTATGGACGAAGACGGCCTGTTGAATGCCGGGAATCCAGATGTTCAGTTGACCTGGATGGACGCCAAGGTTGACGGATGGGTAGTAACACCGCGGAACGGCAAACCTGTAGAGGTCAACGCCTTATGGTATAACGCCGTCTGCGTGCTGGAAATTCTGGCCGCCATATATGGGGAGCAACCGGCTCACCATGATTTGATAGGCAGGATTAAAGAAAGCTTTACCGGCAGTTTCTGGAGTGAAAAAGAGGGATATCTTTGCGATGTGATATCACCTGAGGGAAAAGACTGGAAAGTCCGGCCGAACCAGTTGCTGGCGGTCAGCCTGCCATACAGCATGCTGACCGGAGAACAGGCGCGCCGGGTCGTGCGCAAAGTCTGGCGGGAGCTTTATATCGCTTATGGCATCCGCAGCCTTTCCCCGGAATCTGGTGAGTACAAAGGGGTTTATACCGGGGACCGGTTTCAGCGGGACAGCTCGTATCACCAGGGGACTGCCTGGAGTTGGCTGATGGGGCCTTTTGTCACCGCCTACCGCAAGGCCAACAACTATAATACAGCCAGTCGCGAGCAGGCATATCGTTTCCTTGAGCCTTTCCGCAATCATTTGCGCGACCGTGGTGTTGGCCAGGTTTCTGAGATATTTGACGGCAATGAGCCTGTAGTTCCAAAGGGCTGTTTCGCCCAAGCCTGGGGGGTTGCCGAGGTGCTGCGGGCTTATGTCGAAGACGTGCTGGAAATCCGGCCGCCGGCGCTGGAAAAAATAGAAGCGTTAATTGCAAACCGCTGAAACCATAACTGTAGTTCCTTTGAGCAACGTCAAAAATTTTTCGAATTATTGCAGTTTTCCTTATTCGACATTATAATAAGAGTATTTTAGGAATAAAAACCGTGTTTTTCTAAATTTGTCCCAATTTTGAGAGGGGGTATGGTTACGCAAAGACTTGTTATTGTTACCGGTTTGTCCGGAGCCGGCAAAACTCAGGCTTTACACAGCCTGGAGGATCTGGGGTTTTTCTGCGTTGATAACCTGCCCCCGGCGCTAATTCCGAAATTTGCCGAGCTCTGTGCACAAGCGGCCAATAAAATTAATAAAATAGCATTAGTTGTAGACATCAGGGGCGGAGAGTTCTTCGATACCTTCTTTGAAGTATTGTCTGACCTCGATGCCAGGGGGATCAGGTGTGAAATACTTTTCCTCGAGGCTTCAAACGAAACACTGGTGCGGCGGTTTAAGGAGTCCAGGCGGCGTCACCCCTTAAGCACGTATGGGGAGGTGCTGGAAGGAATACAGGAAGAAAGAAGCCGGCTTCAAGATTTGCGGGGCAGGGCGAACAAAATAATTGACACCTCAAATATGGCGGTTCAGCAGTTAAAAGAGGTGATAAACGGCATTTTTGCCGACGGCGCCAGTGCCTCCGGGCTGCATATCACGGTTATTTCGTTTGGTTTTAAATACGGAATACCCCTTGATTCGGACCTTGTGTTCGATGTCCGCTTTCTGCCTAATCCGTACTACCAGAATAACTTGAGGCCTTTTACCGGCAACGACGCGGTAGTCCGTGAATATGTTTTCAGTTCTCCGTTGACGAGTGAATTTATGGGGAAATTTTCAGATTTGGTCCAGTTTCTTATCCCGCAGTATTCCAAGGAAGGTAAAACCACTTTAATGATTGCTGTTGGGTGCACCGGGGGCATGCACCGTTCAGTAGCCCTGGCCAACCGGCTGGGGGAAATATTGTCCGAAAAGAATTTCCGGGTGACTGTGCGTCACCGGGATATCAACCGCTCAAAGTAATATGGGAGTATCACAAGAAGATGATCATAATCAAGTGGCTCTATCCGGGCATGCGGGTAAAACGCTGGTTATTCATGGCTCTGGCGGGATTGGTGCTTGCCGCGCTAGGGATTGACTTGTTTACCGGCGGCAAGGTTTTTAGTGACATAGCCTATTCTGTTCATCAGCTGGAAAAGAGTTTCATTTTTAAGAGCTACAATATAGTTACCGGTGTCTTAGTTGTCTCCATGGGTTTAGTTGTAATGATCATCGGCCTGTTAAAAGCATTTCAGTCTGTAGCCTCTGTGCTCTTGCCCGGACAGGAAGGCAGAGTGGCTGAGTTTATTTACGAGAAACGCAACCTTAGGCGCGGACCCAAAATCGTGGTGATCGGCGGAGGCACCGGGTTGTCTGTGCTGTTAAGGGGATTGAAAAAATATACCAGCAATCTGACAGCCATTGTCACTGTGGCTGACGACGGAGGAAGTTCCGGCCGCCTGCGGGGTGATTTAGGTATTTTGCCGCCCGGAGATATACGCAACTGCCTGGTAGCTCTTGCTGATAAAGAACCATTAATGGAAGAGTTGCTGCAGTATCGTTTTACAACTGGTGAACTGGCTGGCCATTGCATGGGCAATCTGCTTTTAGCCGCGCTGACCGGAGTGACCGGGAGCTTCGACCAGGCGGTGCGCGGGCTTAGCAAGGTTCTGGCCGTACGCGGGCGGGTGCTGCCGGCAACTTTGTCGAATATCACATTGTGTGCTGAGCTGTTAGATGGGACAGTGGTACAGGGAGAGTCCAGCATCACCCGGTGCCATGGTAAAATAAAAAGGGTATTTACCAAGCCGCAGCGCTGCCTGCCGTTAGTCGAGGCGCTAGCCGCCATCCAGGCGGCCGACGCTGTTGTCCTGGGGCCAGGCAGTCTTTACACCAGCATCATTCCGAACTTGCTGGTAAAGGGGATTCCCGAAGCTCTGGCCAGGTCTTCGGCTATTAAAATATATGTCTGCAACGTTATGACCCAGCCGGGCGAGACGGATGACTATACCGGTTCGGAACATCTACGTGCGATTATAGCCCATGCCGGAAAATTTCTTGACTACGTTTTGCTTAACACCGGTCAGATTCCGGCCAGGTTACGCGTCCGCTACCGTCACGATGGAGCCAGTCCTGTGTTAGCGGACCTGGAGAAGATTGAAGAAATGGGTGTAACCGCGGTAGGCGAAAACTTAATTCACGAGATAGATGTTGTGCGCCACCACCCGGATGAACTCGCCCAGGTGATTCTGCGTTTGATCTTACCTGCCAACGGGCCGCAAGAGCGTGTCCACTTTTTACATGAGCACCGGAAGAATGTTCACGACCAGAAGCTTTCCGGCGTGAAAACACATTAATTTAAAAAATGAACCGGAATTATAATCACGAGGCGGGAAACCCCGTCTCTTTCTTCATTATATATGTTATAATACATTTAAAAGAAAGAAGGTAAGTTGTTTGTCTTTTTCGGTGGCAACAAAAAATGAGCTGGCCCGCGTTACCGGCCGGCAGTCATGCTGCCGCCTGGCCGAATTGGCTGCCTTGATCAGGATGGACGGCAGTATTCAGATCAGCGGAGGGCGGCTTGTGTCACTGAATATTTCCACTGAAAACGCCGCAGTCGCAAGAAAAATACTATCCATGATCAAGGGTTTGTTTGACATTCATACTGAAGTACTGGTGCAAAGAAAAACCCGCCTGCGCAAAAACAATGTGTATTTGGTGCATATTCCTCCCCAGCCGGGAGTAAACATGCTCTTGAACAGGTTGGGAATGATTGACCGGGACGGCCGTTTGGTTAACGACATACGGGAAGACCTGCTGAAGAAGGAGTGTTGCCGCCGCGCCTATCTGAGGGGGGTTTTCCTCGGCGGCGGTTCAGTGAATAGCCCCGAGGGCAATTATCACCTTGAACTAATTACAGATAACGAGAAACATGCCGGTTACATTGGCAGGTTAATGCAAAAATTGAGACTGCCGGCTAAATTAAGTGAAAGAAAAAACTGGCATGTTGTGTACTTGAAAGGCAGTGAACAGATAGTCCGTTTTTTAAATATTATCGGCGCCCATTCCGCGCTGCTCAACTTTGAGAATGCCAGAATATACAAGGATATGCGCAACCAAGTCAACCGTCTGGTAAATTGCGAAACGGCCAACTTAAACAAAACTGTTAACGCATCGGTCCGGCAGTTGGAAAATATCAAACTCGTGAGAGATACAATGGGTTTTGAGCACATTCCTGTTTCCTTGCGTGAAGTAGCTGAGTTGCGGGTTAAATACCCTGATGCGAGTCTTAAAGAATTAGGGGGGTTTTTGCAACCTCGCTTAAGCAAGTCCGGTATTAACCACCGGCTGCGGAAAATTGAAGAAATAGCTGATAATATCAGAAGAAAAAAGTTCTAATGATAAGTTATTTTGAGATATGGTTGGTGCTCATGAAATAATTACCTGCCGAATATCATGAAATGTCA
This sequence comes from Pelotomaculum isophthalicicum JI, assembly GCF_029478095.1. NCBI lineage: Bacteria > Bacillati > Bacillota > Clostridia > Eubacteriales > Desulfotomaculaceae > Pelotomaculum > Pelotomaculum isophthalicicum. Next base: position 18,799 of record NZ_JAKOAV010000011.1, read on the forward strand.
GATTGTTTGGCAGGAAAAAGCCTTTACTTTAGTGAATCTATTATTTAAGAAAAAGATCTCCAGGGGCGTGGACTTTAATGCAGATGGGTTATAATCTTAACTTGGAACAGACCCAAAAATTACTCATGACACCCAAGTTGTGCCAGGCTATTACTGTGCTGCAGCTTTCTTCCCTGGAACTCTCCGCGTATATTGAACGGCAACTTGAAGAAAACCCTCTTCTAGAGTTGCGGGAGGACGGGGAGGACGGTGTGTCTGATGACGTGGAAAAGCACAACGAGCCGGAAACGGAAAAGCAGGATTACGGATTTAATTGGGAAGATTATTTTGTGGATCAGTACTATGACGGCAGGGACGGCGGGAATATCCAAAAAGAGAGACAGCGGAAACAGATGGGATATAGTTACGAGAAATTCCTGTCTCAGACACCTACCTTGTCTGAACACCTCCTGTCGCAGTTGAATTTAACCTCGTGCTATGGTATGGATAAGTTAATCGGGGAATATTTGATCGGCAACATTGACGACAATGGTTATCTGAGAGTTTCCCTCGCAGAAGTGAAGGAGCGGTTAAATGTTGCCCCGAACAGAATTGCTAAAATGTTGAATTTAATACAGAGTTTTGAGCCGGTGGGAGTTGGCGCCCGGAACTTGCAGGAATGCCTGTTGATTCAGATTGAGCGTTTAGGTATTAAAGATGAGGTTACTAATGAATTAATCAACCACCATTTAACAGACTTGGCTAAAGGGAGGCTTGCCAAAATAGCCCATGATCTGGGGGTGTCGATACTTGAGGTGCAAGAATCCTCAGACCTGATAAAAACGCTTGACCCGAAACCAGGCCGCAATTTCACCAGCATGAACGACGCGTGTTATATTATACCCGATGTTGTCCTGGAAAAAGTGGGGGGAGAGTATATCATCCTGGTGAACGATGTAACCGTTCCACGGGTAACAGTTAACTCGGCTTACCGGTCTGTTTTGAGCAAGGAAAAAAATTTTGATTCCGACACCCGCCGTTTTGTTGAAAATAAGCTTAATGCGGCTGTTTGGTTGATCCGGAGTATTGAACAGCGGCGTTTGACTTTGTACAAAGTTGCCAGTTGTCTGGTTGAACTGCAGAGAGATTTTCTGGAGAGCGGTATTAAGTACCTAAAGCCCCTGAACCTGAAAAAGGTCGCTGAGATGGTTGGACTGCACGAGTCAACGGTAAGCAGGGCCACATCTAATAAATATATCCAGACACCCCGTGGTGTTTTTGAAATGAAATGTTTCTTTTCGACCGGGTTAAACAACGATGCCGGGACAAAAATATCAGCCGGGAGCATAAAAAAATTGCTTCAGGAGATTATCGCCGGGGAAGATAACAGGTATCCTTTAAACGACCAAAAGATCGCCGAAATTTTTAGCCGGAGAGGAATACAAATTTCCAGACGCACTGTGGCTAAGTACCGGGACGAACTGAGTATACCGGCGGTGCAGAAAAGAAAAAGATACTAAAATAGTAGTCAGGAGTCAGTAGTCAGAATTCAGAATATTTAAAAACGATAGATCTTTTTCTCATTCTGACTCCTGACTCCTGAATTCTGAATACTAGAGCAACTTCCGGGGTATGGCAAAAGTCGTGCCCCAATTTTTTATGGGAAATTATATTAAAGAGAAGGAATTTGAAAAGCAAATGAAGAATAAAGTATGTAATAATTAAATAAAATAGGTTCAATATGGCACACTAATGAAGGGAGTGGGTAACACTAATGGGTGTGAAAATTGGGATTAATGGTCAAGGACGGATTGGTCGCGATCTATTAAGGGGCGCCCTGAAGCGCCCGGATATTGATGTCGTAGCGGTTAACCACAAAACCCGCCGGCTTCCAGTTTCAGAGACTTATGCGGAATCAGTCGCGCACATGATTAAATATGATTCAGTGCATGGCGTTTATGACGCAGATATTGCAGTTAAAAATGGAAACTTTGTTATTAACGGGAAGGAAATCAAACTGTTTGCGGAAGGTGATCCCGCAAAACTACCATGGAAAGAATTGGGTGTTGACATAGTTCTTGAGTCCACCGGCAAATTTAACAACCCGGCAGAGGCGGCAAAACACCTGCAGGCAGGGGCTAAAAAAGTCCTCCTGAGCGCCCCGGCCAAAGGCGGAGAATGCTTAACGGTAGTTATGGGCGTTAATGAGGGCACGTATGACCCGGCGCAGCATCACGTGGTTTCCAATGCTTCCTGCACAACCAACTGTCTGGCGCCGGTGGCTAAAGTCCTCAATGATAAGTTTGGCATTGTCAAGGGTGTTATGACTACTGTACACGCTTATACCAATGATCAGCAAATCCTGGATATGCCTCACCGGGATACACGGCGTGCCAGAGCGGCGAACCTTTCTATTATACCCACCAGCACCGGCGCCGCTAAAGCGGTGGGACTGGTGCTCCCGGAATTGAAGGGTAAATTAAATGGTTTCGCAATGCGGGTGCCAACTCCGAATGTGTCTGTCGTGGATCTAGTGGTGGAATTGTCCAAGAAAACTAGTGCGGAAGAAATCAACGCGGCTTTTAAAGAAGCTTCGGAAGGATCCCTGAAAGGAATTATGGAGTACTGCGAACTGCCGCTGGTTTCAATAGACTTCAACGGCAACCCGCACTCGACTATTGTTGACGCGCTTTCAACCATGGTCATCGAAGGGAATTTGGCCAAAGTAATAGCCTGGTACGACAATGAGTGGGGCTATGCCCAGCGGTTGCTGGATCTGACTTCCTATGTTGCTTCTAAAGGCTTATAGGGCGTAAATGAGGTCGCGGTGTTGCCCGCCGGCAAACCGCGACTATTTATATAAGGAGGTGTATGTAAAATAGCCAAGAAAACTGTGCGTGACCTGGATGTAGCCGGCAAACGGGTGCTGGTCCGGGTGGATTTTAATGTTCCGGTGGATAAAAACGGCCAGGTGTCCGACGATACCCGGATCAGGGCGGCCCTTCCCACTATTAATTATCTTCTCGAAAAAAAGGCTAAAGTCATTCTGGCTTCACATCTCGGGCGCCCCAAGGGAAAAATAGACGACAAGTACAGGATGGACCCAGTAGCCAAGCGGCTTTCGGAATTGCTCGGGTTCCCGGTCCAAAAAGTGGACGATTGTATTGGTGAATTGCCGCAGGCCGCTATTGGCAATATGCATGGCGGAGATGTGGTTCTTCTCGAAAACGTCCGGTTCCATCCCGAAGAAGAGAAAAATAACCAAGAATTTGCCCGGAAACTGTCCGAGTTGGCCGATATTTATGTTAACGACGCGTTTGGCACAGCCCACCGCGCCCACGCTTCCACCGAAGGTGTGGCTAAATTTTTGCCTGCAGTGGCCGGCTTCCTTATGGAGAGCGAACTGTCGGCGCTCGGCAAACTCCTGGCAGAGCCGGAAAGACCGTTTGTGGCTATTATGGGCGGGGCAAAAGTCTCCGATAAAATAGAAGTTATCGCAAATTTATTAAACAAGGTCGACAGCCTGATCATCGGCGGCGGAATGGCCAATACATTTTTAAGCGCTATTGGCTGTGCTACCGGCAAATCGCTTCTTGAGGCGGACAAGGTCGAGTTGGCGAGAAACTTGATTGAAACAGCCAAGAGCAGGGATATAGATTTCCTGCTGCCGGTGGACGTGGTAATCGCGCCGGAAGCTTCGCCGGACGCGGAGCGCAAAACCGTACCGGTCAGCCGTATTCCGGACGACTGGATGGCGCTGGACATCGGGCCGGAGTCCGCGGAACTTTTTGTTGAAGCCATTAAATCAGCTAAAACCTTGGTGTGGAATGGTCCCATGGGTGTCTTTGAAATAGAGCCTTTTGCCAAAGGTACGGAAGCTGTGGCCAACGCGCTGGCCGCGATAGACGCGACAACCGTAATCGGGGGCGGAGATTCGGTGGCGGCAGTGAAAAAAGCCGGAGTTGCCGACAAGATGACCCATATTTCCACCGGCGGGGGCGCTTCCCTGGAGTTTCTCGAAGGCAAGCAGCTTCCCGGGGTAGTGGCTTTACTAGATAAATAGCAAATTCCAGTTAATGATCGGGGGCCTGACAGATGACAATGAAACGAAAGCCCATTATTGCCGGGAACTGGAAAATGTATAAAACGGTTTCCGAAGCTTTGGCGTTTGCCCAAGAATTAAAGCGGGCAGTGGACGGAATCAAAGAAGTTGAGGTCGTCGTGTGTCCGCCTTTTACTGCCTTGTATCAAGTGTCCGAGGCGCTGCGCGGCACCGGAATCGGGGTTGGCGCGCAGGACGTGTACTGGGTGGACGAAGGCGCTTTTACCGGTGAAGTATCACCTAAGATGTTGAAAGACGCCGGCTGTTCATATGTAATCATCGGTCACTCCGAGCGCAGGCAGTTCTTCGGAGAAATTGACGATAACGTTAACCGCAAGGTTAAAGCCGTATTAGAAAGCGGCTTAACCCCGATAATGTGTGTGGGTGAACGGATCGAAGAGCGAGAGTCAGGTATTACTGAAAAAGTTATTAGAACTCAAACCGAGGCGGGGCTGGCCGGCTTGGCGGCTGACCAGGTGGCCGGTATGGTAATCGCTTATGAGCCGGTTTGGGCCATTGGGACGGGAAAAACCGCTTCGGACGCGGACGCTCAGCAAGTGATCGGGTTTATCCGCGGTCTGGTGAGTGATTTATTCGGCGCTGACGTGGCGGCAAAGGTGCGTATCCAGTACGGCGGCAGCGTAAAGCCGCAAAACGCCGCGGGCCTGATGGCGCAGCAGGATATCGACGGCGCCCTGGTTGGCGGCGCCAGTCTGGATGTGCCAAATTTTTCAGGTATAGTAAAAGCAGCCGCCGGAGTTTAGCTCTTGTTCCGACGTCCGACTTCCGACGACTGACGACCGAAACCGGAGGTTCTTGATTTGAAGAAAGATAGAAAACCCCTGGTCCTGGTAATAATGGACGGCTGGGGTCTCGGTTCCAGGGTTGAAGGCAACGCCATTGCCGTTGCCAATACGCCAAATATGGATAGTTACCTGGCCGGCTGTCCCCACTGTACCCTCGTTTGCTCAGGTGAGGAAGTCGGCTTGCCTGAAGGACAAATGGGCAACTCCGAAGTGGGGCACTTGAATATCGGCGCCGGCCGGGTGGTCTACCAGGAATTTACCCGGATAAACCGGGCAGTCAGGGATAAAAGTTTTTTTGAGAATGAAGTTTTGCTAGAATCCGTAAAACACGCCAAAGAACATGGTACAGCGCTTCACTTGATGGGACTGCTGTCGGATGGCGGGGTGCACAGCCATATCAATCATCTGTTTGCCCTGTTGGATCTGGCGGCGCGTGAGAACCTCGACAAGGTGTTTGTCCATGCCTTTCTTGACGGGCGGGATGTGCCGCCTGCCAACGCCAAAGAATATTTTACCCTTCTCAAAGCCAAGTTGGATGAACTTGGCTTTGGAGCGGTGGCGACGGTAATGGGCCGTTATTACGCCATGGACAGGGACCGCCGCTGGGAGCGTGTTGAACAAGCGTATAACGCCATGGTTTTCGGTGAAGGGTTTCAGACAGAAACTCCGTTTGAAGCGGTAGACCTGGGGTACGGCAGGGGAGAAACAGATGAATTCATCCGGCCGACGGTAATCACGCGGGAGGACGGTAGGCCGGTGGCTAAGGTTTCCGATAATGACGCCATAGTATTTTATAATTTTCGCCCCGACAGGGCGCGCGAGCTGACCCGCGCTTTCATAGACGAGGATTTTGACGGCTTTATCCGCCGCGACGGATACCCGAAGGTGCATTTCACCTGTATGACGCTTTACGATAAGACCATTATAGCGCCGGTCGCTTTTAAACCCCAGACGCTGGATAATACGTTAGGACAGGTGCTAAGCGACAACGGAATTGTTCAGCTAAGGCTGGCGGAGACGGAAAAATACGCGCATGTGACGTTTTTCTTCAACGGTGGCGTTGAAACGCCCAACCCGGGCGAAGAGAGAATTCTTATTCCTTCTCCCAAAGTGGCGACTTACGACCTGAAGCCGGAAATGAGCGCGTTTGAAGTTACCGATAAATTTTTAGAACAACTAAATACGGACAAGTTCGGTGTAATCATCATGAACTACGCGAACGCCGACATGGTCGGGCATACCGGTGTTATGGCCGCGGCTGTCAGCGCGGTGGAGACCGTGGACCATTGCCTCGGCAGAGTGGTCCGGGCTGTGCTGGAAAAGGACGGCACCGCCCTGATCACGGCGGACCACGGCAACGCTGATGAAATGGTCGATGAAAATGGCGAGGTTTTTACCGCCCACACCACAAATCCGGTGCCCTTTTTGATGATCCGCCGCGATGTGGCAGGGGTTTTTCTGCGTGACGGAAGCCTGGAGGACATTGCCCCAACCATGCTTGAACTGCTGGATATTTCCAAACCACCGGAAATGACCGGTAAATCACTAATTTCAATACACTAGTACAATTAGATAAGGGGGAATACCTGTGTCCACAATAATTGAAGACATTTACGCCCGTGAGATTCTTGATTCCCGCGGCAACCCGACCATCGAGGTGGAAGTAGTTCTGGAAAACGGAATAATGGGAAGGGCGGCCATTCCGTCCGGGGCGTCGACCGGCGCCTATGAGGCAGTTGAATTAAGGGATGGCGACAGCAAGCGGTATAATGGCAAGGGAGTGCTGAAGGCGGTTGAGAATGTCAACTCCATCCTTGCTCCTGAAATAGCCGGATACGATGCGACTGATCAGGCGGGTATCGACCGGGCCATGCTGGAATTGGACGGGACACCGAACAAAGGCAAGTTTGGCGCCAACGCCATTTTAGGCGTGTCCATAGCAACGGCTAAAGCCGCCGCGGAAGCGGTGGGCCTGCCTCTCTACCAGTACCTGGGGGGCACGAACGCCAAAGTGCTGCCGGTGCCGCAGATGAATATCCTGAATGGCGGCAAGCACGCGGATAACAACGTAGATATTCAGGAATTTATGATTATGCCGGTGGGCGCCGCAAATTTCGCCGAAGCTGTGCGGATGAATGCGGAAGTGTACCACATGTTGAAAAGCGTGCTGAAAAAGAAAGGGTTGAACACCGCTGTCGGCGACGAGGGCGGCGTGGCGCCGATGCTTGGGTCAAATGAGGAAGCGCTGGCGGTGATCATTGAAGCGATTCAAACCGCGGGTTACAAGCCTGGTGAGGAGATTGCCCTGGCTATCGATGCCGCCGCGTCAGAATTTTTCAAAGACGGCAAATATGTTTTGGCGGCCGAAGGGAGAAGCCTTACAGCGGCTGAGATGGTGGACTATTACGCCATGCTGGCGGATAAGTACCCGATTATATCCATTGAGGACGGCCTGGCCGAAGACGACTGGGACGGCTGGAAGTTGCTCACCGACCGCCTGGGCGGAAAAATTCAGATTGTCGGCGACGACCTTTTTGTCACCAATACGGAGCGGTTGTCCAGGGGCATCAAGTCTGGCACGGCAAATTCAATCTTGATTAAGTTAAATCAGATCGGCACCATTACTGAAACGTTGGACGCCATTGAGATGGCCAAGCAAGCCGGCTATACCGCTGTTGTTTCCCACCGTTCCGGTGAGACGGAGGATGTAACCATTGCCGACCTCGTGGTGGCGACCAACGCCGGGCAAATAAAAAGCGGCGCCCCCTGCCGCACCGACCGGGTAGCCAAATACAACCAACTGTTAAGGATTGAGGAAGAATTGGGCAGCCTGGCCGTTTATAAAGGAAAGGGAGTTTTTTATAACATAAAATAGAATTAATGTGTCATGATCACTATGAATAATTATGCATAGTCCGGGGGCAGGTGTTAATGTCCCCGGCAGCTTATTTTTCCCTATAATCCGGTAAGCCGGGGATAACTGGCGTGGACTAAATAATTGTCTTATTGCGATTGTCAGTTATTTCACGGTGTGATATAATAACTTCGGTTTATTGACCGCTGAACCCGGTATTGCTATGTATTTATTATCATTATTTTAAAGGGGATTCAAGACCTGATAAGGAGGTGAACTATGTAGTGAAGATCGCAGTGACTGCCCTGCATGTCATTCTTTCTGTCGCACTGATCGCGGTCGTAGTTCTGCAATCCGGCAGGAGCGCCGGTCTGTCCGGATCAATCGCCGGTGGTGCGGAAACACTATTCGGTAAAAAGAAGGGGCTGGACGAGCTGCTGGGGAAAGTCACTATCGTGGTAGCAGTATTATTTGCGGCTACCGCTCTAGGTTTGGTTGCCTGGAAGTAGATTTTGGGGCAGACAAAAGAATTTTGGGAGAAGAGGAGGGTTAATAAAGTGCAGAGTGATATTACATTAGCTTATTATGCCGCTGGCGCCGGAATCATTGCTCTACTGTTCGCGTTTGCTACTCTGGCGAGCATTTTGAAAGAGTCCATGGGCACCCCTAAAATGAAGGAAATCTCTGAAGCTGTTCAGGAAGGGGCCATGGCTTATCTGAACCGTCAGTATAAAACCTTGATTCCTTTCACTATCATAGTCGCAGTTCTTCTGGTGGTAGTATTGCCTATGATTAGTCCGGAAGTTGAAGGTGTTCCACTATGTGTATCATTTCTCGTAGGTGCCGTTTGTTCGGCAATCGCCGGTTACATCGGCATGAACAGCACCACCAAGTCTAACGCCCGTACTGCCGAGGCCGCCCGAAGCAGCGGATTGGGGAAAGCCCTTAACGTTTCTTTCCGCGCTGGAGCTGTCATGGGCTTATCCGTTGCCGGTTTAGGCTTGCTGGGCGTATCTGCGTTATTTATCATTTTTAAGGATCCTGTGGTAATTAACAGCTTTGCTTTCGGGGCGTCAGCCATCGCGTTCTTCGCCCGTGTCGGCGGCGGGATCTATACCAAGGCTGCTGACGTCGGCGCTGACCTGGTCGGTAAAGTTGAAGCCGGTATCCCTGAAGACGACCCGCGCAACCCGGCCACGATTGCTGACAACGTTGGCGACAACGTGGGTGACACCGCCGGTATGGGCGCCGACTTGTTTGAGTCGTACGCCGCGACTACGATTGCTGCAAGTATTATTGGAAACAGCTTATATGGAATGAAAGGTGCTTTGTTCCCGATGGTTGTTGGGGCGATCGGTATTATCGCTTCTATCATCGGTACCTTCTTTGTCCGCACCGGTGAAGGCGGCAATCCGCAGGCAGCCCTTAACGTGGGCCTGTGGGCGACCAATATTATGACTGCTGTAGGTGTTTATTTCTTATCCGTCCAAACCTTTGGTAGTACTGAAGGCTTTGGCATCTTTCTCGCTGTAGCTGCAGGTCTTATCGTTAATGTTGCCATTGGCGCCTTGACTGAGTACTACACCGCCAATAACAAGCCACCCTGCCGGCGAATTGCCGAAGCCTCCAAGACCGGCCCGGCTACTAACGTTATTCATGGCTTGGCTGTTGGTATGGAATCAGTATTTCTTCCCATGTTATTTTTCGCGTGCGCTATTTATTTCGCCTTCTGGGCTGTCGGTCATATTGCTTCACAACACGCCATTTTCGGAATCGCGATGGCTGCCATGGGCATGCTTTCCACCGCGGGGATTGTTGTGGCCATGGACTCCTTCGGTCCTGTTGCCGATAACGCCGGCGGCATCGCCGAAATGGCCGAGCTTCCGCCGGAAGTGCGTCAAAAAACCGACAAACTGGATGCTGTTGGTAACACCACCGCTGCTATTGCCAAGGGATTTGCCATTGGTTCGGCGGCCTTGACAGCGCTGGCCCTCTTCCAGGCATTTGCCGACGAGGTAGCAAAGAACGCTACTTTAATGAGTAAGATGGGTATGCAAGGCGGTCACTTTGTAATTAACTTAATGAATCCGCAAGTATTGATCGGTCTTTTGATTGGCGCGTCGATTCCTTTCGTTGTCGGGTCTTCCACCATGCGTGCTGTTGGCGACGCCGCTTTTGGTATGGTTAACGAAGTGCGCCGCCAGTTCCGTGAGATTCCCGGCATTATGGAAGGTACGGGCAAGCCGGACTACGCGCGTTGCGTGAGCATCGCCACCGGCGCCGCTATCAGCAAGATGATCTTCCCCGGCCTGGTAGCGGTTATTATGCCTATTATCGTGGGCTTTGGATTAGGTGCTCTTTCACTGGCTGGTTACTTGACTGGTTTGACAGCTACCGGTGTTTTGATGGCTCTGTTCCTGGCTAATGCCGGCGGTGCCTGGGATAATGCCAAGAAGTGGATTGAGGAAGGCAACCTGGGCGGCAAGAAGATTGACGGCCAGCCCAACCCGGTTCACCAGGCTGCGGTTATCGGCGACACAGTCGGTGACCCCTGCAAGGACACCTCCGGTCCTGCCATGAACCCGCTGATCAAGGTTGCCGGTACTGTTTCTCTGATTATCGGCTCTGTGCTTTTCCACTAAGAACTAAAAAATGCCGGGTTTAAACCCGGCATTTTTTTTGCCGTTGAAAATTGATAAAAATGGTTTATACTAGTAGAATAGAAGATTTGCCGAACCAAAGAGAAGGTGAGACGATGGCTAAATTCCTGCGTGAAGACAACATGTGCTTCGCTTGCAGCGCACGCAATCCCATCGGACTAAAGTTGAAATTTGAACAGGACGGCGACATCTGTCGGACATATTTTCTCGCCGGGCCCGAACATCAGGGCTGGAACGGAGTATTGCACGGCGGACTGGTTGCCACCTTGCTTGATGAAGTGATGGCCCAGTGGTTATGGGTGCGTGATATTATAACGATGACCGCTGAAATTACCACCCGTTACAGTAAAGCAGTTCCGGTGGGCGTGAAGCTTACCCTCGAAGCGAACATGTTGTCCGACCGGGGGAGGTTGGTTGAGATGGCGGGTAGGTTGATCCTGCCGGACGGTACTGTGGCGGCGCGGGCGAAAGCGAAGTTTTTAAAGATGGACCCGGAAAAGATGTCGAAGGGAGAATTGAAACTTGAACAGAACAGAGGCCGTGGCACTGCTGAAGAAAAACCTGACAAATAAAAACTTGTTTAACCATTCTCTCGCGGTGGAGGCGGTGATGCGCCGTCTGGCCCGGCATTTCGGCCAGGACGAGGAGAAATGGGGGCTGGCCGGGCTGCTGCACGATATCGATTACGACCGTACTAAAGACGACCCTGACCGCCACAGCATAGAAGGCGCCGCGTTATTGGAGGAATCCGGCCTGCCGGAAGATGTTGTTTACGCGGTCAAAGTACACAACGATCGGCATGGATTACCCCGTCAATCACTTATGGATAAAGCTCTTTTTGCCACCGACCCGGTTACCGGGCTTATTGTGGCGGGAGCCTTGATCAGGCCCGAAAAGAAGCTGGCAGTAGTAGATGTTCCCTTTCTGATAAAGCGTTTTAATGAAAAATCATTTGCCCGTGGGGCGAACCGGGAAACGATCAAAGCCTGTTCCGAATTATCGCTTTCCCTGGAAGAATTTCTTGGGCTAAGCCTTGAAGCGATGCAGGGCATTGCCGCGGAACTAAAACTATAAGCCAGTTAACAACTTTTTATACCTTGACAAACCAGGCCCGCCTGCTATAATGAAAGCATTTCCCGGCACGATTTAATTAAAATGGTGCCAGTAAAAGTTCTGGTGAATAAGCATGGGTTTTAAAACCGTAACTGAAAACAGAAAAGCCCGGCATGAATATCATATTATTGAGACCTATGAAGCAGGCCTGGCATTGACCGGGACCGAGGTGAAATCCTTGCGCGCCGGGCGGGCCAATCTGCAGGATAGCTTTGCCCGCGTTGAAAACGCCGAACTTTTATTATATAATATGCATATAAGCCCTTATGATCAAGGAAACCAGTTCAACCATGAACCCAAGCGCACCCGTAAACTACTAATGCACAAGGTGGAGATCTTGCGGTTACTGGGTAAAGCCAGGGAGAAAGGTTTGGCTTTGGTTCCGCTAAAAGTATATTTTAAAGACGGTATTGCCAAGGTGGAACTGGCGTTGGCAAAAGGCAAGAAGATTTACGACCGGAGAGATGATATCGCCGCGCGTGACGCCCGGCGGGAAATTGACCGGGCTGTGAAGGAAAGATCTAAGATGTATTAATTGCATAAATTAAAAAATGTATATTTGACGACTGTCACTTTAAACGAGAAATTTTTTATGGGGGCGTAAAGGTTTCGACGGGGGAAGCGGTGGCAGGAGGAGCGAGCCGGGGTTCCATCAGCCCGCAATACGGTGGAAAACTTATAATTGCCAACGAAGAATACGCTTTAGCTGCTTAGTTGCAGTTAACCTTCTACCCGCGCTGGGCCCGTGGCCCGGGCTAGGGGGTCATCTAAACGGGCTGGCTTGAGTCCAATTCTCGGAGGATTCAAGCAAGACTCATCGAGATAGTTCCAACGGAGCTTGGCTGTAAGCGCCCGCGGAGCAAAACCTAAACTACAGCCTGCGCTCGGAGATACTCCTGTGGTCGGTCTTCCGGACGGTGGGTTCGATTCCCCCCGCCTCCACCATTCAAATCAACAGTAATTTTGAACACAACTTCAATTTTTTCTTTCGTGACAATAACCTTTTCTATGAATTCCTGGAGCAACCTTTTGCAGGTATCCAGGTTTTTATTTTGTAGTAAGCGCATGTTTATTTGAAGATATTCTATTACAGAATCTATGCTGATAGTGTTGGCTTCAGCTTTAAACTGCCATTCTTGTAACTGGATTTCCAAAGTGGACTTCTTATGTTCCAACCCGTTGAGTTTTTCAATAATAGAGTGTACAGCATTGCTACCTATAGCTAGGGCGTTGACTAGATTATCAATTTCTTTTTTTGTTCCGGCCAGTTCCTTTTCAATTTGTTGAAGTTCACCAGCGTAATCAGTCTGTAATCGACGATGATACTCCACAATCTTTTCTGCCAAAGCTGGTAATGTTTCATTGTTAAAAATTTGCTTTTCTAGTTCAGCAAGAACATATGATTCAACGAGGTTCGTAGCAATTTTCTCATTTGAGCACTGTTTTGTCCGGTTGCCATAGTTGCATGTATAGTAGTGAGTCTTTTTATATTCTTTACTTTTTTTTGTTTGATAGCTAGATGAGGCTCCTGTCATCCTGTGGTCGCACTCCCCACACCAAATCAACCCCGAAAGCAGGTAATTGATCTTTGCTTTGGAGCGGGCTGGCCCTGTGCGGTTTTTGTCCATACGCAGCTTGACCCTATTATACGTTTCCTTATCAATTATGTGTGGCAATATATCAGGAATTTCGATAATCTCATCCTGGGGCTTGCTTTTGTGGTTATTCCTGCAGCCGTCATTCTTTGCAGCGCTACGGTTAAATATATATGTGCCGATGTATTTTTTATTGCAAAGGATGTCATGCAGGCTATTTTTGCCGAACTCGCGGCCGGCTTTGGTTTTGTAACCATATGAGTTTAACGTATTGATTATATTGCCGTAGCTTTTACCCTGGCTGTACATTTCAAAAATTATCTTTACCGCCCTGGCTTCTGTTTCATTTATGATATACTTTCCTTCACTGTCAACATCAAAACCTAATGGCGGCTTTCCCCCGTTATGTTTCCCCTGTAACGCTGTTTCTTTCATCCCTTTCATCCCTTTCATCACCTCGCGTGCAAGGTTGCGTGAATAATACTCAGCCATGCCTTCGATAACGGATTCCATCAAAATTGATTCCGGGCTGTCGTCAAGGTGTTCAAGCGCCGATTCCACGCGAACACCAGACTGGCGCAGCTCCCGCTTATAAAAGGCGCTGTCGTACCGGTTGCGGGCAAAGCGATCCAGCTTGTGGACAAGCAGAAAATCAACTTTCATCCTGCCGCTCTTGATATCCTTAATCATTTTGAGGAATCCAGGTCTGTCATCAGTTGTAGCGGAGCGGGCCTCATCGGTATAAACCTTTACAACAGAAAAACCCCGCCGCCCGGCGTACTCGTTGCATGCCCGCACCTGGGCGGTGATGCTTTCCTCCCGCTGGTTGTCGCTGGAGAACCGGGCATATATAACCGCCTTCACAGAGAATCATCCCTCCTAGTCAGTTGTCCTATAACATCCACTAGCCTGTCCAGCCGGCCATGCGCAGCCGCCTCCTGGATCTCAGACTGGTATTGCTCAGCCTTTTCACCGAGCATGAGCACACAGGCAAAGCGGTTGGCCTGGTACTCGTGCTTTGAATAAAAGCCGGTCTTTTCCAGGATAAAAAGAAAATTAGTATTCGGGTGCAATAAAAAATGGCCCAGTTCATGGCCACACACAAGCTGCTGTTCAATTTCCGTCAGGCCGGAGTCAATAAAAATGAATCTCTCAGAACCCAGGGATAAAGTAATACCTTTAAGTACCTTTAACGGTATATATAAAACCTTAATGCCAAGAGAGGCGGCGATCTCTAACGGCTTACCGCTCCCTCGCTTTTTTATATAATGACATTTACAGAAATCACTATCCTTTGGGCTGTATCTTTGCAGCCCGCTCTTTTTTTACTACCTCCCAGGCCGTTTTCAAAGCCAGCATCACGTCGTCTTTCACCTCTTCAGTGAGCGGGTCGCCGAAAACGCGAATATTCGGATGCTCACGGATAAACCTTTCCAGTTCGATATCGTCCGGCGGGCTTTCCTTGTCCAGCCATGATTCATCCCTGCCCAACAAATAGTCAGCCGATACACCGTAAAGGTCTGCCAGTCTTTCCAGGGTTTTAGTCTCCGGCGTCCTGTATTCGCGCTCATAACCGGAAAAAGTGCCGACCTCCACGCCGAGCATTTCAGCGATCTGCTTTTGGGTCCACCCCTTTTTCAGCCGTTCTTCTTTGATGCGCCTCGCCAGAGCTTTATTTCTATATGGCGTTAAATTGTCTTTTGTTTGCCCGGACTGACTTAAGCTACCTCCATTTTTACCGGTTAGCAGGTAATTTGGGCTAGTTTCAAGCTTTTCAGAGATTAACAACAATGTCTTATAACTTGGTTCTCTTTTACCGCTCTCATACAATGAAATTGTCGGCTCGCTAAGATTACAGAGCCTGGCTAAATCAGCCTGGGTCAGGTTTTCCCCCTCCCGCAATTCACGCAGTCTTTGCCCGAATTCTATGCCCATGTTCTCCACCCTTTGCGTATTGCTAACTATTAAACTTATTATAGTTTGCTATTAGTAAATATGCAAGGATATTATCTAATAAACAAGTTTACATTTTGTAAATTTTATTATTGCAAAATGTAATGTAGTCATGATATATTATTTACAGTTAGTAAAGTCTTTAGCTCGGAGGTGATGCATTATCCTTGTTAAATTAAAAGCCTTTCGACTAGAAAAAGAAGTCACGCAGAAGCAAATCAGTGAAGCAATCGGTATTTCCGAGAGCTATTACTGTCAAATGGAAAACGGTTCAAGGCGCATGTCTTTACTCTTAGCCAAAGAAATAGCCCAGTTCCTAAATGCGACTCTGGATGAATTATTTATGGACACTGACTTAGCGTAAAGCTTATACGCTAAAAGTTTCAATGGAGGGTATGCATGCAGACCGTGTTGGTGAAGGTAACAGCCCGCAGGACAAAAAGCGGCTTGGAAACGGTAAGGCGGGAAGTGGTCGGCCACAGTTCGGAAGACGCCGGACAGCACCTGGACCGCCTGGCCGGCATCCTTACGGACCTGTTCATGACACAGATCGATAAAAGTAAAAAGGAGGTTGCGGCAAGTGGACAATAGTGGCATTACCAATATTCTTTCAGTTAGTGAAGCGCTTGAGTTGTTGGAAATTGCTTTAAAAAAGCACGGCCTGGACAGCGCGAATATTACTATCAGCAGTCACGGCCTCACCCCGGAGCAAAGCGGCAGTATTGCCAGGGACATAGTTGCCGGCGGTTTTGGTGAAGATGTCAGGCTGGCGGGAAAACTCGTAAAGTATGAGGACCGGGAAGGCTGGTTTTCCTGGAATACTGTGGGGCGGGACGGTGATTACATTAATCTGTTTTTCAGTGTTGGTGAAGATGACCAACCAGTTAACTATTTTCCTTCGGAAAAGGAGGTAAGCTAAATGGCTATCCAAGCAAGCGAACGAGATTTCATCGGCGCCGCCGGCGACAGGCAGCCAAATGTCCCGCTGCCGGGGGCGCTCACACTATTGGACCTGCCTGCTATCTACAGGGACTTTTGTAGTGAACTACCTGTCGACGCCATTCAACGCACGAAAGGGCGTGAAACCCGGAAAGGTTATGATACCGACGGGTACGGCTACCAGTATTGCATAGACATGCTCAACAACGTGGCCGGGCTCGGTCACTGGCGCATCATTTCGGAGGAAGTGTTTTGCGACGAGGGCGAGTATAACAACGGCCGGAAGGCCTACGAGGTAGGTTATGACGTGGTCGTTCAAATCGGGAACTGGACTCCGGCCGGCTTTGAAGTTCTGGCTGAAACCCCGCGCACACCGGGCGGCCATGTGTCCGCGCTGAAAAACGACGCGAGAAAGGGCGCTCTGACCAACGCAATCAAGAAAGCTCTGGCCTTCTTTGGTATCGGCGCGGCGGCATACCGCGGGGAGCTTGACGACGATAACCTCCTGCCTGGAGGCCGCGAGGACCTCCAGGAGAAGACAGGCCAGAACCCGCCGCCCAGGCCGCAGAACCAGCCTCAGCAAAACCGGACGCAGAGCCAGCCGCCGGCGCAGGGCGCCGGTAAGGCCACTGACAGGCAATTAGGCATGGTCAAGGGCACGATTGAGCGTGCCGCCCAGGCCGCCGGCTTCAACATGACCCTTAAAGATCAGGCGTTTCTCGGCGCTGTCCTGTCCGCCGCTGGCCTGAGCGCGGCAAGTTTGGATGATTTGACCAGGCAGGAGGCCAGTTACCTGATTGAAAACGCGGCCGGACTGGTGAATCAGGCAATCTTTTTCCTTGAAACAAATCGGTCCGGTACACACCAAACCCCGCCGCCCGGGCAAAAACAGGCCCCACCGGCCAGCCGGGGTAATGGCCAGGGAAACAGCCCGCGGAACAGTGAGGGGAATGGAAGGAGGCGGCTATTCTGATGAAAATCAACCGTCTTTATCTCCAGAACTTTCGTAGTCACAGGGAAAGCGACATAAGCCTTGACCGGGTGAATTTTTTCCTCGGCAAAAACAACGCAGGTAAAACCTCCCTGCTGGCCGCTCTGGAATGGGGCTTAACCGGGCGCTGCTACTGGACCGACAAGGCTGGCCGGGGAGCAGGCGACCTGATCAAGACAGGCGCAAAAAGCGCCACCGTGCTGGCGGACCTGGCCGGTGCCGGCCTGGCCGTCCGCACCATGAATCCGAACGGGTTTACTTTTGATGGTGAAACGGCCGCGCAGGCCGCCCAGGCTAAACTATACGCCGCCCTGCAGACAAACGAGGGCGACCTGCAGGCCGCGCTTAACGTGAGCGCTTTCCTCGCCATGAGCCCGTCCGAACAGAAGACCTACCTTTTCAATGTCCTTGACCTGCGCTGGGATATCGACATTGTCCTGGCCGCATTACGCGAATGGGCGAATAGGAGCGGGCACGGTGAAAAAATAGAACGGCTGGAACATCTGGTCCGGCCGCTCTACCCACCGAAGGTTCAGGCCGGGCCGGAAGTGTTGGACGCGATTGAGAAGAAACTGCGCGACCTGCGGCGCGACACCAAGCGTGACCTCCAGCGAATCCGGGCCGCCCAGGAAGAAAACCCCGTTTCAAACCCTGCTCCGGACGTAACGCTGGAAGAAGTGCTGGCCCAACTTGCGGAATTAAGGGCAGAACGCGACAATATCCTGACTATGCTGGCAGACCGCAAGCGGAGCGAGGACCGGCGGAAAACCCTGCAGGCTAATTATGAAGCGGTAAGAGGCAGGTTATCACAAATCACGGACGCACTGGCCGGACTTGCCGGGCAAGCCCCAGTAAAACCTTTCGCGGTACCGGACCGGGCAGTACTGGATGGAGCCGCGGCGCTGGTAGCAAAGCGCCAGGCCGGCGTAGTAAGCCTGGAAGCTGAGTGGCGGACCCTGAAAGCAGCCCTGGATGCGCTTTCAAAAGCGGGCAGCCGCTGTCCGCTGGCGCCGGACCATATCACCTGCGCCATGACCACGGCTAAAAGGATCAAGCTGCTGGAAGACCTGGCCGCACAGGCAGACGCGAAGGCTGCGGCAGTGGAACAGGCGCGGTTGGAACTGGACCAGGCCAGGCGTGAAAACGAGCGGCAAAAGACCTTTGCGGAGCAGGCGAGGCAGGCCGAGCGGGCCGCCCAGGAAGCGAACGCGAAAAAGCCCGGCTGCAGGCCCAGGCTGGCGAACTGTCCAGGCAGGCTGACGACCTGGCCGCGGAGCTGCAAAAATACGAAGCCCTGCAGGCCCCGGATCTATCACCTTTAAAGGCGCTGGATGAGCGCATAGCTAAAGGGGAAGCCTTTGCCGATAAGATGAAAGCCTACCAGCAGGCCAAAGCCCAGGAGGATACTTTTGACCGTGATACCGTCGCGCTGACTGAAGATCTGGCCGAATATGAACTGCTTGTAAAAGCGTTCGGCCCGGACGGCATCCGCCGCTGTGTCCTGGCGAACAGCCTCGACCCGTTTACCGCGCGCGTGAACGCGAATCTGGCCGGCCTCACGGACGGGGAATACTCCGTCGAATTTGCGCCGGACATGAGCCCCATCGTCAAGCACGCCAGCGCGGTTGTCCCGGCCCGCCTGCTGTCTACCAGCGAACAGCTGCGGGTAGGGATAGCGGTACAGGAAGCCATAGCCGCATATCTCGGCCTGCGCATCCTGGCGATTGACGGTGCGGATCTGCTGGATCAGGACAACCGCGACCGGCTGACCGGGTTTGTCCTGGAGCGAGCGGAAGCAGGTGAATTTGACCAAGTCCTGGTGTTTTCCACCGTGGGCGATGTGCAGCCCGCGAACCCGGGCCTGCCCCGCTTTAAAATGTTCCGGGTTGAGGCGGGCACGGTGAGGGAAATTTAGTGACAACTGAATAGCCCCGCTCCATACCGGTCCATCCAGGGGCGGGGCATTCTGTGAATAATACGCACTGTTGACATAACTTTAAGAATTATTGCCGGTCAATAATTGACTTTAGTTTATCAAGTTGCTGCTTAAAGGTAGGACTGTTTACTGTAGGACCACCATTGGATGGGTGCCTGAAGTATACTAGTTTGTTCTTGATTGATGATATCTTGCTTAGGTCGTCTCTGGCTTTGCTGTGCATCGCAATAATTGCCTTTGGGTTAAAATAATTGATTTCTTGTAACAAGTGTTTCTGACAATGAATTCTATTATTTAAAGGTATATTAGGACCAGTTTCAGATTCAGTACTGCATTTAAATAAATCAGTTAGCCAGACATAGTCAAGCCAGTTGTTGAACGCTTCCTTACGGTCAACTAAGCCACAATAAACAAGAGCTTCTACCATGTAATTTTTCATTTTACTGTGGAATACGGTATCCCTGCCATTGCCTCTAATTTGGGGATTAGTAAACGTATCTGTTGCAAAATTGTATAAATAATCTATTTCGTATTGACCTAGCTTATCGTTCATACTTACCTTGCTGAATTGTTTTATTTCACTTTCCATCGGATGGCCGGGATTCAGGGTTACTACAACAAGCTTTACTTTGTTTCTATCCGTGCCGCCCGCCCATCCTCTTGGAGGAACAAAAGGTTCTTTTAGTATAAAATCCGAGTTCCAGCAATAACGGCAGTTAATTGTTTGCGACATTATTTCATATAGTTGCTGAGTAATCATAGGTTTCCCCCTCAATAAAAAACTTTTTGTAAAGTACGACATTACTAACGTAAATCCCTTTCTATGTTACATTTTTCAACATTAATGTTGCAGTAATGTGGAGGTGACATATGGGAAACCCAATTCATAAATTATGCTGTTATCGCTCTGAAGATTTTAGACTATATATTCCAGGGAAATCGTGAGGGAGGGATTGATGTGACTAAGCAATATTTAAGCCCTCAGGAGCAGGCCGTCTTAGACTGTATTCCTGCCGGCCACAAAAAGGCCATTAGTCGCCGGTGCCTGGTAGAAAGAAGCAGGCTAAACGAGCGGAAGGTCCGCAAGATAATTCTTTCCCTGATTGTTCACCGCGGTATTCCTATCGGGAGCTGCACCGGCAAGGAAGGCGGCGGCTATTTTATCATTCAGAGTTACGATGATCTGGCCGTGGCCATGATGCACTTGAAGCCGAGGGCGAAGAAAATATTCCTCCGGGTGCGGGCGCTGGAGAATATCGCCCGGGAGAAATTCAGCCGGCAGCTGAAGCTGGTGATACCCGAATGAAGCAAAAGCCGGTTTTGTGTATTCGTGGCTGTGCCGGGCCTTCCCTGATTAAACAACTTGCCCGCTACCTGGACAGGCAGATCACCGCCTGCCAGGAGTGGCTTGAGGGGCCGGACAAACCGTCTGACCAACTGATGACGAAAGCTGTATTGATTACAAGCGCCGTATATATAGCGGCTCATTTGATATTAAGGATATGCCGTGGAGGCTAATAGTGGAGGGCTGGATCAAGCTGTGGCGAAAACTGAAAAACAACGGGCACTTAAAAATGCCGGGGACAGCATTCAAGTTATGGATCTACTGCCTCCTGGAAGCTGCCCCCTACCCCGACCGGGCGCGGGCATTGGAGGCCGGGGAACTGTGGCTCAATTACGAGCACGTCCGGCAGGTTATCGGCGAGGCCGACCGGCAGATGAGCAAAAGCACCGTTTCAAGCGCCCTGAAATACCTGGCAACGAAAGGCTATGTAGAGCTTGAGGTAAAGCAGTTTTACGGGGTTAAAGCCCGTGTGATCAACTGGCAGGATTACCAGTCGAGTACAGAAACTGTACCCGTACCTGTACCCGTGGAAGACATGTCGAGTACAGAAACTGTACCCGGCAAAAACTCAGAAATGACACCGGTTTGCATGCTGCCGGGCACACAAACTGTACCCGTGGATGGTTCACCGGGTACAGTAACGAGTACAGTCACGAGTACGGAAACCGTACCCGGTCCTGTACTCGCGAGGGCATCTGAGCCTTACGGCGGCGCGGCCTCCGGAACGCCTAAGAACAACAAGAATAAAGATCTTAATAATACAGTAGTTGTTGTTAATCTGATTACCAGTTTTGAAAAAGAGTTCGGTAGGCCGCTTTCACCTTTAGAAGTTGACCAGTTAGCCAAATGGCGCAGTGAGCTTCCGGAAGACTTAATCCTGGAAGCCCTGACCCAGGCTGTCATCCGGAACAAGCGTACCCTGGCCTACACCGGCGGCATCCTGCTGAACTGGCAGCGGGCCGGTATTCGTACCGCAGACGAAGCCCGGCAGGATAAACTCAGGCGAAGCCGGCGGACGGGCAGGCAAGCCGGCAGGCAAGATCCGGCCGGCAGCAAGAAGAAAGAATTTATCAAAACCCTTTATGTATGAGGAGGTTGCCATGAGCGAAATAAAGATAACCATACCAGGCCGGCCTGTGCCGAAGGGCCGCCCCAGGATAGGATACAGCGGGCGCAAAGTTTATTTGTACACCCCGCCGGAAACAGAGAAATATGAGAGGGACGTATCAAGGATAGGTAAGTTAATATGCAATAGCCCTGCGTCGGGGCCGGTTGAAATGGAAATAGCCTTGTTTTTCAACCCGCAGGCAAAAGTTTATACCACGGGCGGAAAACTCCGGCACGGTACTCTGCCGGACTTGGATAACTGCGTCAAATCCATCGTGGACGGCCTGAACAAGGTCGCTTACGTGGATGACCGGCAGGTTGTGCGCATACTGGCAGAGCGTAGATGTGACCAGGTGGAGCGGGCGGAAGTGATTGTGAGGGAGGCTGATGTATAACCATGATCGAAAAGAATGATTTTATGGTTGCCTTGATTTACAGGCAATGCAAGTAAAATTGGAAATAGATACTATTACAGATATAATAACCTGTCGCTGTAGATTCCGCGAATTAGACGCAGGCGGCGAGTGCTGGGCCAAGTGTGACAAGCGAGTGAATAGCTGCGAAGAATGCGGGTTTGGCGGCAGGAAATTTAATCCTGTAAATAAGATAAAGAAGGTCCGGAAAAATGG
Source organism: Pelotomaculum isophthalicicum JI (assembly GCF_029478095.1). Lineage (NCBI taxonomy): Bacteria > Bacillati > Bacillota > Clostridia > Eubacteriales > Desulfotomaculaceae > Pelotomaculum > Pelotomaculum isophthalicicum. The sequence continues at coordinate 40,808 of NZ_JAKOAV010000011.1, forward strand.
TAAAATAACAGGGAGGAAGCTATGAGAAAAGCAGACTTTAAGGCGCGAATCAAGAAAATTGAGATTGTCAACCGGGTGCTGACAGACGGTTGGCAGCAGTCCATCCGGGTGATCCTGGAGGACATCGAGCTTTCTGACGAGAACCTTTTAGAATTAAAGCAGTTCAGACCGAATGAGCAGGTTTTAGTAGAATTAACCCCGGTCCAGGTTAACCTGTTTGACTTCGATGCAAAGAAGCAGGCTGCGGGAGCAAAGGGGCAGAACAGCCAGGAGTTGATTGGTACTGCCGGGAATGAGGAGTTTATCAGCTTTGTTGAGGGAAACGAACCCTTGCGTGAAAACGAGAAAATTGAAAAGAGGTGGGAGTTTTAGTGCTCTTAACAAAGGATGAGTTATTTAATCTAAGAAAAGCTTTGGCTATGAGTTTGAGATTTATTGAAGACTGTGACAGGCAAGATGAGGAAACATTAAAAGAAATAAAAGAAATAGAACAGCTCAGGGATTTATTTCACTTTGTCAAAAACGCTGAAGTTGAACTGTATCCGGGAGATGGGGACGACGGCAGTAATGTAAAAAGAATTAACGAGATTTTAGATAAAAGAAGACAAAAGAAGGAAGAAAAAGAAGCTGAAAACGTGATCGTATTCCCCGGCCGCATTTAGGTTAAGAAGGGGCAAGTTATCTGCTGATCAAATTAACAGGTGAGGATAAACGCAAATTAGTTTTTATTACAATTTTTCACGTCATCATCCCCATGTGACAGCTGAGAGCGTCGGGAAGCGGCGCGCCCGATGGGCGAAGCTGGCCCGGCCGGCGCGCTCTTTGCCGGCCGGCAGACCCGGGAGAGCGTCCCGGGCTTGCCTAACCTGCCGCCGGCCGAAAGGGCTGGGCAGTTGCCCGGCCCGGCCTGCCTTGTATAAGATGATCGACCTGTGGATGTGGCGGGGCCGGAGCCGGGCGCGCTGCGTGCGACCGGTGGAGGTCCCGGACCCCAAAGATTCACCCAACGTGGCCGGCGAGCCGGCGACGTGGCAGCAGGACCCGTGAGGATAACACGAATGGCCGGAGCCGGCGCATGGATTCGCCCGGACCCGCGAAGCCAAGCCCCAGGGCTCGGGTGTAGCCAGGCGCGGGCGGGAGGCCCAGTACCCCAAAGACGGGCAGTCTGCCGGGCTGGCTGACTTCAAAGCCAGACCCGGATGGCCTGACTGGCAGTCTGCCGGCATACACGTCATGGTTTATGAGGGCACAGGCGGGCGGTAGCCGGCTTGTGTCTACCTTCGACCCCAGGGCCAGACCCGGATGGGACCGCTTTTCCCGAGCTTTATCTAACCGGCAAGCGCAGTTCCGATCACTTTCAGGAATAAGTTGCCCACGCACAGCGTGCGCTGCCGGCCGCTGCCGGTCGCCTGGCAGCCAGGTTTTGCGCTCAAGGTTTCCAGGTCGCAGCTGCGGCCCTCCCAGGTGAGGATGCGCCGCAGCCGGCGCGCAGCCGCGCGCCAATCCCCGCCCCTCAGGGGTTGGGTTGCCGACAAAAAAGGGGACCTGCCCCTACATATCCAGGAGCAGGCCCCGATGTTGCCGGTGCTCGCTGCGTGTGTGCGCTGCTTCGCCCAGCTCGTGTAGGGCCAGAGCCGCGATGTGCTTGCAATACACGCCGCGCTTCCTGCGATCGTCACAGCTGCAAAACACCGCGTGCCCCCTGCCCGCAACATGAAACTCTACACTGTAAACCTTAACCCCGCGTTTCCCAATGCTGCGAACCGCAGCACGAGTCTCACCGCCATCACGCGCGACATCCTCAACAACCAACTCTCTGCGCACCAGCCCGGCAACCGCCCTGCCCAGCCTGCCATCGTCAACCTTAGCAAGAATCTTTCTCACCTAAACCAGCCTCCTTTTCTCTATGCAAACCAGCTGCGGCGGGCAGTGTCAAGGGCCGGAGGGCGGAAAAAAATATTTTTGACTAAAAAGCAAGGCGCACGCAGGCTAAAAATATTTTTGGAGCGCACCCTTGATACTGCCCGGTAAGCAGCGGGTACAATGGGAGAAAAGGGAGGCGACTGTCCGCATCGGCACAGCGAAGCGCCGGGAGACCCCGGCTTCCAAGGTTGGGGGCGGGGGTTGGGGGCTGGGGGTTGAAGGACCCCGGAGAAAGGCTCGGACGGACCCTAGTGCTGGGCAGTTTGGCCGGGCTGGCTGACATACGAAGCCAAGCATTTGAGGCCAGATCAGGCAGTCTGCCCGACACCGACAGCCGGTAAGCCGGCGTGCTTAAATCGACCACCAGAGCCAGGCACAGGAGTGGCCCGGGCGGGCGTAAGCCGGCCTGGGCCTTCCTGCTAACCCCAGAGCAGAGCCACCGGCCCTAGACTGGCTGACCCTTAAGCATAAATAATGTGCTGGGCCGGGGCGGGCGGCTGACCCCAGCCGCTCTTGAAATAATCAAGGCAGTTGACGGGTGCCAGCCAGTCAACTGCTTCCTTCTGACCCCCGGTTGCAGCTGCGGGGGGCAGCAAACGAAAGAAATCCTAGATGGTCCGATCTTTTCGTGCACTGCGTAATGTTACGGAAGTTAGTGTGCGGCGATGGAAATGCAGAATCATGTGGAAGTATGTATAAATAACAATTTTCTGCAGGATATTTAATCTAAACGGTAGAAGTATACAACTTAGTTGATTATTCATTACCATGTATCGAACATAGTTGGCGCATTAAAATAATCCAAAACACCTTGGATAGTCTAATAGCCAAACAAATTAACTAACCCGGCTAAAGGAGTTACCAGTGGAGTTTTTACTATCAATTGCTCATACGATACTTTTATTTTTTGGACTCGTTATTATTATAAATGTTATGATTATTGCTTTTGCTTTTCTGCTTGGTTTTGAACTCTTAAAGATAATTCATTTTACCCCAGAGCAATCAATAATCACTTTTGTTATGTTCATGATCTTTATTTCCGTTATTTATTTTTTATTAACATTGGGAATCTATTTGATATTTAAAGTAAGACGTAAAGAAAAGATATTTGTTCGTTTTTTTGAAGCAAGTTATTTATTTAATTTTTATGTATGGGGACTTATCACTTTAATAGGGATTCTAAAGCCATATTTAATCAACGAGAACGTATTTAAGGCTTCTGATTTTTTATCGCAGGAACTCACATCTAGCGTAGGTATGATATTTTTTATAGCTTTAATGAACTATACGTTCTTTAAGAATCTGGTGATAGAAAGAAAAGTCTTTTAAATCAAATCAGTTCTTGAGCTAGCGCACCTTTTAAAAGGGAGATATTTCAAAAGATGATTATTACTAGTTTATTGGTAAATAGCTAAGTAACGATTTTGATAGTTTAAAATTGGGACGATCCATCGATGGTCGAAAAATAACGTATAATCTCGTCGGTGGGTACTCCGGAAAACAACGAGTTGCAATCTTCGCAAGGATAACGAAGCCGATTGGTTTCCTGTTTCGGTGCTCCACTAAAACCCGTTGACCTCGTGTAAGAGGTTTATAACCTGATTTTAAACAATTTTGTGATATATATTCAGCTTTGATGGTTATCGTGTCACTATCATGGACAGTGACTTTTGCTTCTTTAATAAAGAAGGGGTTCCGCAGCCTGGCTATTGTAGCTTAGACTGCGGATTTGGTTTAAAAAGTTATTAATCTCCGGTTCTGTTCCTATCCTTGCTTGGATAGGTGAAATCACTCACAACAGGCAAAGTCAACTTTTAACCCAAATGAATAACTAAGTGGTTGCCAGTAACACTATAAATATCACTATCTCTTACTAACCAGCTAAGAAACTTTTTCTTTTCCCTTCGTACCATTTTTTTAGTTTTGTGAGATCATCAAAGAAAACACCAGGTGGAAGAGCTTTATTAACCAATTGATGATAGTTAGCTATCCTGACGTCAAGAACCGAAATAATACCCCAATCGTCTTCATTCCGCAATAACCTCCCAGCCCCCTGTTTTAACCGAAGAAGCATTTCTGGAAATATGACTGTATCTAGGGGTTTTCGTCCAGCTTCTTTTTCCCTGCGAACAAGTGTCTTTATTAGGGGATCAGGAGATGGGAATGGAAGCTTATCCATTATAACCATCGAGAGAGAGGGGCCAACAATATCAACCCCCTCCCAAAAACTACCCGTCGCGAGCAATATACTAGTCTCTTCATCACGAAATTGATTTAAGAGGTTCTTTACACTGTCCTGACCCTGTTTAAGTATAGTCCAAGGTAAATCGTTCCTGCGGTATAAATGGCAAAACACTTTTTCCATGCGGTCATGGGAGGTAAATAACACCAAGGCTCTCCCATTAGTAATCTTAAGTAATTCGGCAATTCGTGCTGCTGCCGCCTCGGTAAAATCGTCTTGATCCTTTTTCGGTTTAGGTAAATCCCATGGGAAATAATAGCCAACTTTTTCTTCCCCTGTTAAAGATGTCTGACCAGCATATTCGGTTACTCTCCAGTTGTTAGACAAACCAAGTTCATTCTTAATAAAACTAAAATCACCTTCTACGGATATTGTACCTGACGTGAGTATCAACGGTATTTTTTGTATCCATAGGTGTTTTGATAAAAAAGGACTAACACTGACGGGTGCTATTGTTATAATAATATCTTTATTTTGAAACTGGCCAGCGAGGAAATAATCATTAGGATTTTGCGTCCATTGAAACAATTTTTCCCTTAATAACTCGATCGGTCGTGTTAGCCGCTCGATTTCACGGTCCATCTTTTCATCTTCATGAACCAAACCCGAAGCCAAATCCATCTGTGAAGCAACTCTAGCTATACCTTCGGCGAGATGTGTGCCTTTTTCAATTATTTCATTCGAATTAGCTATTAAAAAACGAGGGTTCTCATTTATATGCTTGGCGTATTTCTGAACGCAAGTAAAAAAATCAGATAATATCATCTGAATCTTTCCAAAGTTGCTGTCGACAACAGAAGCAATCAGTTTGTTTTTTGACGCTTTTTTTAATAATTTTTCTATAGCATGTATACTAATTTCTTGGGATAACTCCTGTCGGCATGAATCGGCTAAACCGTGGGCTTCATCAATAATTATCGCGCCGGGCATTTTCCAAAGACCGTTTTCTCCTCTTGCACGCAGCATAAGATCAACCACCAGTAGGTCATGGTTGCAGATAATGATATTATTCCAGTTTCTCCGGCTTTCCTTATAGCGGATAAATCCGCATGAATCAAAATAATTACATTCTTTTCTGCTGCAGTCCTCAACGTTTATACTTTCCCATAATTCATCATTCATAGAGGGAGCGTCAGAGCGATCACCATAAGTATTTTTTTGAACCCAATTATCTAACATTTTAATAATTTCTTTATTAACGGACTTAGGGAATGTCGCCTTTCTATAACGATCTTTACATAAAAAATGGTATTGCCCTTTAGCGAGGAAGGGTAATATGTGGGGTGATAGCTTTATAAAAAATCGGGTGTCTTTTCTGTATAACTGATCCTGTAAGATTATCGTTTTTGTACTTATCACTATTGGCCCTCTTACTAGGCCCATTGTAATAGGCACAAGGTAAGAAAAAGATTTACCAGTGCCCACACCCGCTTCTGCCAATAGAATGGAGTCTTTTTTTAAAGCTTCGGCAATTCTGCTTGATAATTCAATCTGTCCAGGTCTTTCAATATAATTACGTAAATTTGGTTTTACCTTGCTATTAAAAACGTTTTTAATTTGTTTAATTAAAGATGCCCTACTAAAACTTACAGGTTCAAATACGTCAAGCGACTGAATTTCATGGTTGTATTCCGGTATAGATATTAATGCAGGAGTTTTTTTGGGCTCTGGGGTTAATAAATCTAGTTCAGCTCGTTTAAGGCGCTCCACTTGAGACATATATCTATTGATTTCTACCAAAGAGAGTTCTGTTGAAAGATATCGCCTTTTATATCCACATTCACAGATTAAATCGAAATTACTCCCGATAGTTTTTACGCATTTTAAAGGTAATTTATTACAATCAGGACAATTTCTTATCAATTTTTTCTCCTTTCATTGTTATAAAAAACTGATTAAAAATGCATCATAGGAACCGGTAACTGGTACATTTTGCGGGTGTGCTTTTCCAAAACCATTTTCATGATTTCATCGTCACCGTACCTCAACACGCATATGAGCAAAAACCTCCTTGTACTAATATTTGATTAATATTGGGAATACAAAATATATCCAAAAACGATAGTAACACATTAGAACATTTATTGCAACATGTATTATATTATGGTAATATAATATTACATAGGAGGGGAGGATTTTCAATGAAAAGGAGAGTACCGACGTTCTCTGAAATCGGCGCCAGGATCAGGGAATTGCGCGAAAAACATGGCATGTCCCAAGATCAATTAGCCACTGAACTAGGGCTTTCGCGACCTGTTGTGACCAAAATCGAAGGCGGCAAAAAAGCCATCAACAGCTTGGAACTTCGGCAAATTGCAGATATTTTGGGCGTCTCAACTGATCTATTGATGGATATAGGAGAAGAAGATGAGGAAACCCTTGTTGGACGTTTCCGCGCCAGGCAAAAAAGCGATGATAAGATGTTGGTGGAATCTGTGGAGCAAATAGAGCACATTTTCAAAGAAATATTGGGCCAGATAAAATTGTGGAGGCAGTCAAATGGCTAAGATAGGCAGCAAAAAGAGAAAAGAACTGGAATTAATCGCACAGGATCGCGCCAGCGAACTACGCCGCTCGTGGGGCCTTGGCATTGAGCCAGTATCGGATATCTTTGAATTGATCGAACGCAGGATAAAGAACGTCATCGTACTGCGTTACCCCGCTCCAAGCTCTGATTTATCCGCATTTGTTTCGCTGAGCGGGGATGACTGTTTAGTTTATATCAACACGACTATGCCTTACGGTCATCAGATTTTTTCTGCTGCCCATGAACTCAGTCATATTCTCTATGACAAAGAACATCTGAAATTATTGGTTTGCCGGCCCGGCGAGGACTCGGAAGATGAAAGAGAAGTGTTGGCAGACCTGTTTGCCGGTGCCCTTTTATTGCCTGCCGAGGGTGTGCGCCACTTTTACTATTCGATATTTAGCTCCAAGCACCGTGTAACATACGGCACGGTCATGGCCCTACAGGGTACCTTCAAAGTCAGCTATGCAGCTATGCTATATGCATTATTGAAAAATGGAATCATTACACCAAAAATATACGGCCATTTAAAAAAAATGGGGGCTAAAGATAATATATCACAGATGCAGCAACTCGCCCGAAGGTACGGGGTGATGGACCTGATTACCCCGTCTTGTAACAAAGTCATTCCCAAGAGCCTGATTCTTGCCTTAAACTCAAACTATAAGGAGGGTCTAATCAGCTTTAAAAAATTAAGTAGTGTACTAGCACTCTGGGACCAAGAACCAGAAGAAATGGGATTTGCCTATGAAGATCCTGTCTAGCCGAGTTGCCGTAAGCGACGCAGATGTAATGATAAAACTATATAAGGCCGGGAGTTTAAGCCTCTTGGGAGACATTTTTTCGGAAGTAATCGTTCCAGGTAAAGTTTACGAAGAAGTAACTAGAAAAATTAACAAGCAAGTTGACGATATTAATTCTCTGCTTGAAAATAAATGGCTTAAAAAAATCACAATCACCGATAGGGAATTCTTAAATGAAGATCAAATCGAACTCATCGGCATCACAATGCATTCATTTCAGCACGCCTTGGATGACGGGGAGCGTGAAGCTTTTGCATTAGCTAACGAGCTAAATATTTCTATCCTTCTGATTGACGATGCATCTGCCAAGCGAATCATCGAACATAATTCCAATGTAAAAGGCCTCTCCCATGTAGAAGTACTTTATTTGGCTATCCTAAAAAAAATCATGACCCCACAAGAAGCGGAAAAGGTCTTTGAAAGAATTAACACTGTCGTTACATACCCGATAAAAACCCCGTTCAGCGACTTAATTAGACGGGCTCAAAAGCGGTTTCGCGAGTTGGGATTGTTATAGCTGAACTTAATAATGCTATTTATTCAAATTGATTAAATAGTCACTGAAAGGAGGTGCATCGTATGGCTAAAAACACGGGGCAGGGCTTCCGCAAGGGCGCCGTTGACGGACGCTCCCAGTTTCAGGCACCCAATGGCAATTGGGTGAAGCGGGACGCTGAAACCGGCCGTTTCATGGACCAAAAGACCTCTGGTGATTCTCCTTTTAAAGGTGTGCGCAAAGAAAAATAAAAACTAACCTGACCAATCCGGATTTTGACAAGCGTTCCGCAGCCGGCTGTTGCAGCTCAGGCTGCGGAACAGATAACACTACCTGTCAGGTTAATATTAAAATGTTACGTTCCTTCTTTTCTTCAGAGGGCCGTAGGTTTTTACCCTTCCCACCTGGCCTGATATCCCCTTACATCAACATGCACAAAACCCTGACCCGGGTAAATACCGATGCCGTCAAAACCCACATTTTCCGCTATTTCAGCAAGTTCATAAACATTCTTTTCATCCGAATAAATATCGGCGGCCATTCCAAAAGTATGGTAGGAGTTTTCAACTCCCCCGCATGCCTTATTATGATCGGCGCAGCGGTAGCCGGAAGTGATGTAAACAGGAGCGCCCACAACATTGCGCAAGGCTTCAAGCTTGCGCAAAAGTTCAGGGTGAACCAATACCATCTCGCAACAACCGCAGGCAAACTACTTCGCCTGAAAATGCTCACTTAATTTTTGCCCTTCCTCTGCTGTTTTAACGCAAAGCATCAAATCACCTACTTATCCATTGATAATTTTGCTGATTTCTTCTACCTCGATCCCGCTTTGCTTAGCTACTACGATAGTCAGCGAGTTAATACTCTTTTGCAAATCTTTGATAATCGGCTCCAGCCTTACAAGCAAATATCCGGCTACTACCATCGGAAAACCGTAATTGGCTGTGAGCTTTAAGATATCTTCCACAGATTCATCCCCCTTTCAACTAACGTAATACTGGATATAAGGCTATCCTTGCGGAAAAAGGGAGGAATAATCCCCCCTTTCGTCTATTTAACAAGATTCAATTCTACAGTGCTTTTAAGCAGGTGTATAAAGGTCCGTAGTGGTTGTTTCAATAATCTTCGCATCTAATTTACTTACCAAATCTCCACCGGAAGAGGTAAAAATGTTTCTCGCGATGATCAGATCCATAGCGGTTGTGATCGTTGCTTCAGTAAGATCATCCTTTGGATTATCAAGGCTGATAGTAACGGTTTTACCTTCCATATTCTTAAAGCCCATTCGAAGGGTTTTAGTTGTCGCCAATGGTTTTCCACCTCTATTCTTTTAAAAATTTCCTTACCGGTATAGCTTAATTAAACATTGACCAATTGGGCGTTATCCACTCTGCTTATGCTGTTTAGCGGGTAGTTCTGCAGATTGGCAAGGGAAGTGGCCACATCATAAATATCTTGATCCGAAGCGGTCGATTTTACGCTGTTCAGACTTTTATCCCGTAATATCGGATTACCGCTGCCACTCGTCCCAGTTCTTAATTCGAGCCTAATGATGGAATTATTGGGGACTTTATTTACCGCCATATTCTTTTTCCCCCTTTCTTTTTTGAGCGGGCTCCGACCGGTAAGCAGGAGCCCGCCCGTAGAAAAATAAAAAGACCGGCAAGATTTACCGGTCAGTAATATTTTAAATTACGTACATATGTTTGTCAATAGTGACTTTTATGGTAGTATTTATTTTTACTTGTTTATATTGAATGGCAAAAGCAACACCGTCACTTTTTAAAAATTATTAAGAAATATTTTTTGCATTATGACAACCAGATATCAATAGGAAAGATATAAAATAAGTGGTAAGCTTATAGTTTTAATGAAAAACCTGTGCTGTTATCCTGTCATCGTCAGACATAATACTGTTTTGGTAATAAAAAAGCAGGAAATTGTTATAGGTTTATACAATATTAACAATAGATTTTTAATCCTAACAAACTGGTAGACTATTAAATACAAAAAAATGTAAGCAGGTGCATAGTATTGCAACAATATTCGGCTGCTTTTACGTCTGAGTGGTTGCTGCAAAACGAAATGAGAATTTTCCTGAGGCTCGAACGAGAAGGAAAGAGCCCGGTTGAAATACGAGCACAAGTGATAGAGGAAAACCTTTTTCGGATGAAGCGTCAAAACACTATCATCGCCGCGTTAAAAGTAATAAACCGCAGGCTGCGTTTCCTGGACCCGGTATTACGTCGGATGTTTTTAGAAAACCAGCGCCATGACCGGTTAGCCGTTTTGCTTTACTCCTTCCTAAAGAGTTACCGTTTGCCGCGTGAGTTTGTCCTGGAGATATTGCGCCATCACTGGCTGAACCATAAAAATCGTCTGCCCGCGGGCGAAGTAGTCAGTTTCTTTGAATATAAAGGAGAGCAAAGCCAAATAGTCGCCGACTGGTCGCCAGAAACCAAAAAGAAATTGCGGCAGGTCATGCTGCGTTTCCTGACCGAGTGCGGCCTGCTGCAGTCGCAAAACGATTACTGGCTTATTACCCCTGTACTGCTTGGCGCTGAATTACGGGCTTTTGTTGATACTGAGCCAAAATACAATGATTTTACAGCCCTTATGTTAAATGCTTAGGAAGAGAGGGGAGCTTCAAAGTGGATGAGCTGCAAAAACGGATGGATCATTTTACCGACTATATCCAGCAGCCGCATTTTCTCGAAAAGAAGGGACTGGGCAATGAAATTCCTTACTTTATATTCGATTACGCCCCCGAGAAAGAATTGGCCGTCCGTTCCTTTATCCAGTATGTCAAAAGCAGAGTGAAATTGAAAATCATTGAAATAAACCTATATCAGTTGCTTCTGGAGCTGTATGAGCAGGACGTGGGTATCGAAACACTGCTGGAAATGGAAGCCGGGGAAGGGACAGCCGAGCTTTTTGACGCGCTTCAGCCGACGCTGGAAGGCGAAAAATTTGCTCAGGCAATTGCCCAAAAGGCTCAGGGCGCGGATGTCCTGTTTCTCACCGGTGTAGGCAGCATTTACCCGATGATGCGCTCCCATAACATTTTAAATCGCCTGCACCAGTATATGACGGACATACCGGTGGTCATGTTCTACCCGGGGAATTATAACGGCTCGGAACTTAGCCTGTTTAACATTTATAAGGACGATAACTACTACCGCGCTTTTCGCATCGAGCCTGCCAAATAGAAATAAATAGAGATAGAGATAGAAATAAAAATAAGGATTTGCAATAGTAATAGGGGTGATTATTTTTGAAAATTAAAGACTTATTCCAGAAAAGTATCCGGCGGAATATCAATGGAGTGATCCAGGCCGGACAGCTCGACGAAGAATCCATTTACACGGAATTGGACGAGTATGTCGTTACCGATGAACTGGCAGGTAATTTAGAAACTTTTTATAGCCATTATGCGGCCGCGCTGAGCGAGCCGACAAGCAAAATGGGCGTGTGGATTTCCGGGTTCTTTGGTTCCGGTAAATCTCATTTGCTAAAAATATTATCTTATCTATTAAGCAACTGTACTGTAAAAGGCAAAAGGGCGGTAGATTTTTTTCGGGACAAAGACATCCGCCCGGAATTGCTTAATCTTATCTTTACCGCTGCCTCTGTGGAAAGCGACGCGCTGCTGTTTAACATCGACTCTAAAAGCGCCACCGGCTCGAAGAATGAAAAGCAGAAAATCGTTGATGTTTTCCTGAAAGTTTTTAACGAGCACCTGGGTTACTCCAGCATGGCCTGGATCGCCGGGATCGAGCGCCATCTGGAACGGGAAGGCCGGTACGGGGAGTTTAAAGCCGCCTTTGCCCAAAATAGCGGCAAGTCATGGGAAGAGTCCCGCGACTATATCTTGCTTAAACAAAAAGATTTCTTCCGGGCCATGCAGGCTATCGGCTATGATGAGGAGGCGTCTAAAACTTTCCTGAAAGGGATGAAAGACACCTTTGAAATAACTTCCGAAGACCTGGCCAAACTCATCGCCGGTTACTGCCGGAAGCGGGGAAAAGACTACCGCCTGGTTTTCCTGGTGGATGAAATCGGCCAGTACATCGGCGATAACCGGGAACTCATGCTCAACCTGCAGACCGTTGTGGAAGACCTGGGTAACTATGCGCAAGGCCGGGTCTGGGTGATAGTCACTTCCCAGGAGAAAATCGACGCCGTGACCAAAGTGCGCGGGGAGGATTTCTCCAAGATCCAGGGACGGTTCTCCACCCGCTTGAACCTTTCCAGCGCCAACACGGACGAGGTCATCAAACGGCGCCTGCTGGCCAAAACAGAGGTGGCCGGACAAACCCTGCAGCTTGATTACGAGGTTAGGGAGCAATCCCTGCGCAATATGCTGTCCTTCGACGGCAATACCGGCGCCTTGCGCTCGGGCTACAAGTCTGCCGCAGACTTTGTTGCCGGCTACCCCTTTGTGCCCTATCAGTTCGACCTCCTGCAAAAAGTATTTGATAAAATCCGCATCCAGGGCGAGGCCGGCAAACACCTGTCCCGTGGTGAGCGCTCACTTTTAAACGCCTTTCAGGAAGTAGCGCTTTTGCTGGGAGAAGAGGATACCGGCCGCCTGGCCACCTTCGCCCAGTTTTATGGAACGCTGGAAAGCTTTCTGGATACCTCGGTCAAGAGCACGATCCGCAAGGCTAAAGACAAGGACGGAATAGCGCCCTTTGATCTCGATGTGCTGCGGACTCTCTATATGATTAAAGGCATCGAGGGCTTTCCGGCCAGTCTGGAGAACATCACCACGCTGCTTCTTAATAGTGTGGACGCGATTAAAAACGAAATAGAACGGCAGGTTTCACGGGCGCTGGATAAGTTGATCCGTCATGTGCTTATTCAGCAGAATGCCGATCAGACATACACCTTCCTGAGTGATGAAGAGCAGGAGATCAACCAGGAGATCAAAAACACTACCCTTGACCAGGCCAAAGTTTTGCAAGACATGACCAAAGTATTTTTTAACGAGATCTACCCGCAGACACGCTACCGCCACGCGAGCGGCCGCGATTTTGACTTTAACCGGCGGTTTGACAGCTATACCCTGGGAGTGGCCCAGCATCCCCTGACCCTGCAGTTGTACTCGGAACCCATCCCGGAGATGGAAGCCATGCTTAAGGCCACCAACGGAGTCCTGGTCGTGCGCCTGCCGGAAGACGGGCCCAATTTTAGCGAGCCCTTTGAATACGCCGTTAAAATCGCCGGCTATCTAAACCGCAAAAGTTCGGTAAACCTGACCAAAACTCAGGAAAGAGTTATTGAGCAGAAGCGCGGTGAGATCAGTGAATTTGAGGGAATAGGCCGGGAAGCGCTAAAAGAAGCGAGCCGCCGGGCCACGTTTTACATTGAGGGGCAATCATACACCTTTAACGGTGAACCGGCGGCGCAGATTGACCGGGCCTTTGAGATCCTGGTACGTAATACCTTTACCAAGCATCATTATATCGATCATAAAATTGAATTGAAAAACGCCGCCCAGCAGATTAAAGAATGGGCGACAAAAGGCATTCAACAGCGTCTTGACGGAACGCTGCCCAATCAGTTGGCCCTGGATGAAGTCATGCGCTACCTGGAAGAACAGCAAGGAAAATATGCGCGTCCGACCATGAAGGCCATTGTGGAGCGTTTTACGGGCGTCCCTTACGGCTGGACGGACTGGGACCTGGCCGGCATCGTTACAATATTGCTATATGAAGGAAAGGTTAAGCTGTCCTATCTGGGTGAGCGGTTTAATACTACTCATCCCGAATTCGTTTCCCGCCTGACCAAGACCACCGAGCGGGAAAAGGTCGTTGTGGAACTTGAGGTGGCGATTCCCACCGATGTTCGCAAAAAATTAAGCGGCATCATGCGTGAATACTTTGGCCGGCAAACTTTGGGGGACACCTATGAAGAAGTGGCTGGTGTGATTCGCGCCAGGGTGGAGGAGCAGATGCAGGCGCCCCTCCGGGAAATCCAGCAGCGGCGGCGGCAGGAGTCTTTAGAGTTCCCTTACCCCGGGTCTAGTGATATTTTGCATTTGGAGAGAACGGTGGAAGCCCTGCTGTCCAGAAAAGATGACGAGCAATTAATTAAAGAGTTGTTTGACCTGGAGGACCAGTTGGATGAATGGTTTGACCAGCTGGAAGACCTGAAGTCGTTTTACCTCGGCAAGGCCATTGAGCACTTTGACGGAGCTGTGAAGGCGCTCCGGCAAAGAAAGACAGATTTGCAAAGCGCCGTTGGAAATATTGAACTACAAACGATCAAGCACGAAATTGAGACTATCTTGCGTCATAAAGAACCCTACAAGCAGATCAGCCAATTGCCCATTTTACTACAGCGGCTGAATGACGGCCTGCGGCAGGTACTGGATGAACAGCGGCGGACATACATGCCTGAATTGGAGAGCATCCAGTCAGTGGTGGCGGATATGACGGAGCAGTACAGCGCCGACCCCGAAATCGAATCTATTATCAAGCAAGGGCAAAATAACATTGACCAGCAAATTCGCCAGTACCGGGAGACCGACAGCATTACCCAGCTTATCGCCGTGCCCACCCTGGCCAAGAACGCGCTGGAGCAGATAAAATCGCAGATCCAGTATACTTTGCAAAAACGAAAGCCGAAGCCCTCTGCCGGCGATACTCCCGTTAAAAGTAAAAAGGTGTTGTCCGGCCTAGACCTGCTGACTCTTGCTCTAACCGCGCCGGTAGTAGAAATAGAAAATGAAGAGGAACTAAACAAGGTGATTGAAGGTCTGCGTAATCAATTGCGTCAACTGATGAAAGACAATATCCTTGTCCTGCGCAGATAGAAATAAATGGCCGGGAGGAACTGATAAGTGAATAAGACCGCAATTAAAAACGTGGCCACATATGCCCGGAAAGAGCTGATCAGCCAGGTGGCTTTGCGGGCGCAGAGCTTCGGCATCACCCCGAAAGGCCCGGGGGAAATAGAAGTTGGAAGCGATTATGTAATCATTAACAGTCAACGCTATCCCAAGAGCTTTGAAAGACCCTATAAAACATTACAAAAGGAAATTGAAAAAAAGGGTTTTCAACAGGTAGTGGAGGAAGTGGCCTACACCTGGTTCAACCGCTTTGTCGCCCTACGCTTTATGGAAGTGAACGACTACCTACCTTCCAAAATCCGCGTTCTTTCCAGTCAAACGCCGGGCAAGGTGGACCCTGATGTCCTGACCATGTACCGGGAGTTGGACTTTCCTTTTGAAGAATCTTTCGTACAGGAAAAAATGCAAAAGGGGGATAACGAGGCTGCCTTTCGCCATTTGCTGATCGCCCAGTGTAACCAACTAAGCCGGATCATGCCTTTTTTATTTGAAAAGATTAACGACTATACCGAGTTACTAATACCCGCGCCGCTATTACATACTGATTCAGTGATTAGCCGTTTGGTTAGTGAAATTGATGAAGATGATTTTAGGGAAGTAGAGATTATCGGGTGGATGTACCAGTATTACATTTCAGAAAAGCAGAAACAGATAGTAGGCATGAACAAAGGCACTGTGGCGAAGGAAGACCTGCCTGCGGCTACACAGTTGTTTACACCTAAGTGGATTGTCCAGTACATGGTGCAAAACTCCCTGGGTAAGCTATGGCACGATCATAATCCGGAATGCAGCTTGATCGAAAAATGGGAATATTATCTACACGCCAAAAGTAAAAGCATTAGTGCTTCCGAGTATCTTGAGCTCGAAAGCATAAAAATCCTTGATCCGGCCTGCGGCTCCGGTCACATCCTGGTATATGCCTTTGATCTGCTCTATGACATGTATGAGTCTCAAGGCTATCCTGCCAGGGAAATACCGGCTTTAATACTCACCCAAAATCTCTATGGGCTGGATATTGATAAGCGTGCTGCGCAACTGGCGGGTTTTGCCCTGCTGATGAAAGCAAGGTCAAAAGACCGTCGGTTGTTCCGGCGGGAAATCAAACTTAATATTTATGATTTTAAAGATGCTGAAACAATATCTGATGAAGCCCTTGAGTGTTTTTGCAAGAATGAGAATGAGATAAAGGAAATCAAAGAGCTGGTTAAGCAGTTTTCTAACGCTAAAAGTTTCGGGTCACTTATTGTGCCTCCAGACCTTGATTATGAGGACTATCTACGTCGGCTGGAAGGTTTGGATGAAGGAGTGGAAGATTTATTTGAACGTAGAAAAGTGGAAGAACTAAAAGAAAAGCTAATTCCACTATTCACCCAGGCAAGTATTCTCTCGAAAAAATATCACGTTGTTGTGACCAACCCGCCGTACCACAACAAGTACAACCCGGAGATGAAAAAGTTTATCCAGGAGCACTATGCAGACTATAAGGCTGATCTTTACTCGGCATTTATTTACCGTTGTACCAGAATGACGCTTCCTTATGGTTATTGTGGTATGATGTCACCTTATACATGGATGTTTATTACCACTCATGAAAAACTACGTCTATATATTATTAATAACCAGAGTATTTCTAGTTTGATACAACTTGAATATTCAGCTTTTGAAGAAGCTACCGTACCTATTTGCACCTTTGTGATCCAGAACCATAGTGGGCATATAATTGGGGAATTTATTCGTCTTACTGAATTCCGGGGAGCGGAGCTACAGCCGGTAAAAGTGCAGGAAGCTGTACTAGATTTGGGTGTTCCTTATCGGTATGTCTTCGACAGTAGGAGCTTTCCAGATATCCCCGGTTCTCCCATTGCCTATTGGTCATCGGAACGAGTACGGCGAATTTTTAGGGAGAATCCAAAGTTGGGAGCTGTTGCAGAACCAAGAGTTGGATTACAAACAGGTGATAACGATCGTTTCCTTCGACTTTGGTATGAAGTATTATTTACTTGTATTGGATTTGCATTAAAGAATAGAGAAAGTGCAAAAGAAATCAAATTAAGGTGGTTTCCTTACAACAAGGGAGGTTCATTTAGGAAATGGTATGGGAATCAAGAATACATAATAAATTGGGAAAACGATGGAAAAGAAATTAGGGATTTCAAACCATCAGTAATTCGTAATCAAGATTATTATTTTCGTAAAGGGATTACCTGGTCTGATGTTAGTTCGAGCTATTTTGGTGTAAGATTTTTACCACAAGGGTTTTTATTTGATGTTTCTGGTTCTATGGCTTTCCCTCTAAATGGAGATATTGAATTCTTCTTAGGCTTACTTTGTTCAAAAATTTCGGTGGCTAAACTTAAAATATTAAATGCTACTCTACATTTTCAAGTTGGTGATATAAAAAGAATACCTGTTATTTATCAAAATAGCTCTTCCATTAGCAAATTAGTTCTAGAGAATGTGTATCTTTCGAAGAATGACTGGAACTCCTTCGAAACATCTTGGGACTTCGAACTCCATCCATTCTTAACCTATCAAAAGGACACATGTCTTATTAACCAGGCTTTCCAAAACTGGGCAGACCACGCTGAAACCCAGTTCCGCCAACTACAGGCCAACGAAGAAGAACTAAACCGCATCTTCATCAAAATATACGGCCTGGAGGACGAACTTACTCCGGAAGTTCCCGATGAAGAAATCACCGTGCGCCGGGCCGACCGGGAGCGGGACGCGAAGTCGTTTCTTTCCTACGCCATCGGCTGCATGATGGGGCGCTACTCCCTGGATGTACCCGGCTTGGCCTATGCCGGGGGCGAATTTGATTCGTCCAAATACCGGCGCTTCCAGCCCGACCATGACGGTATCCTGCCTATTACCGATAAGAGTTACTTTGACGACGACATCATGGATCGCCTGGCTGAATTCCTGGAAGTCACTTTCGGTAAAGAGACTCTACAGGAGAATCTCTACTGGCTGGCCGAGTCCTTGACCATGAAGAACAACGAGACGCCGTTGGAACGGCTGCGTCGCTACTTCATGGAGGAGTTCTACAAGGATCACTTGAAAATATACCAAAAACGGCCCATCTACTGGCTTTTTGATTCCGGCCGGAAGAAAGGCTTCCGCGCCCTTGTCTACCTCCACCGCTACAACCCGCAGACCCTGGCTAAAATGCGCCTGGATTACCTGCAGGAAATGCAAGTCAAGTACGCCAACGAAGAGCAGTTGCTCTTGCAGTGCTTGGAGCAGCCGGACTTGAGCCGGGCTGAGAAAACGGCGACCAACAAACGCCTGGAAGAAGTGCGGGCCCGGCAGCGGGAACTCATTGATTACGATAAGTTATTGGCGGACTACGCCAATCAGCGCATTGCCCTGGATTTAGACGACGGTGTCGTTGCCAATTACGCCAAGCTGCAGCCTCTGCTTTCATCCATAAAGTAAAAAGACCTTATGTTTTGGGGAAACTATGGCGTAGTCGGTTTATACCGTATGACATTTATCATTCTTGAGAGATGAACAATTCTGGGAGAAGGATATGATTGATATATGATTACCGAAATTCATGTTAAGAACTACCGGAGCCTGGGTGATGTCACCCTTAATTTGGGTAATCTTACTGTATTGGTTGGTCCAAACGGGTCCGGCAAAAGTAATCTTATCGATGCAATAAGGTTTGTGTCGGAAGCTTTACAACTCGGCCTTGATTCGGCAATCAAGAAGCGGCACGGTATTGCCATGCTTCGTAGGTGGTCTCCGAAAAAAAATCCTCATGATGTATTAATGGAGTTCAATCTTAAAGGAAATAAAACAGATAATCCTTTTAGTGCGAAATACGGTTTTACACTGAAAAGTGAAAGAGACGGTCGGATTAGTGTAAAAAAAGAGTACTGCACTGTTAACTGGAGGAAAAAAAATGCTGAATACCTGTATGAGAAAGGTGTTCCAGTCAAACCGGTGAGTACAGGTTTAACCCCGCCCGTGAATGAAGATTCTTTTGTCCTTAGTGCCATCGGTGGGACAGAGCCGTTTTCTTATGTGCGTTCCGCTCTTGTGAATACCGGATTCTGTTCAATTTTTCCCGATACCATCCGTTACCCTCAGAATCCGGGTGGAATCGAAATATCACTGGAAGAGCGTGGTTCCAACCTGGCTGCTATATTAAAAAACATGAAAAAACAGGGCAGCAAGTGGCTGCCGGATATCAAATCGGCTTTAAGTAAGGTTGTTCCCGATATTAAGGATTTCCAGGTTCAACAAATTGGGGGATATTTGGTCATCAAATTCCTGCATACCGGTCTTAATGAAGATCACTGGTTTGACGTTTCGCAGGAATCGGACGGCACCCTCAGAGTACTTGGTTTGTTAACGGCTATCTACCACGATCCTTCCATGTCTTTACTTGCTGTGGAGGAACCGGAGCTGACCATTCACCCCGGCGCTCTGGCAGTGCTTTCGGATATATTATTGGAAGCCGGCACGCGCACCCAATTGTTATTAACCACTCACAGCCCGGACTTGATCAGCCGGCTGCCTGTCGATTCGTTGAGAGCCGTTGAAAAATTAGACGGTGTTACTTTAATTAATGAGATAGACGAAACGCAGCGCCGGGTTATCGAGCAGCGGCTCTTTTCCGCGGGTGATTTGCTGAGGCTGGAGGGGTTGAACAGGCGGGCGGACGAGGGGGTGCGGTAGGATGGGTGCTATTGTCCCCGTTGTCGAGGGCGACGGCGAGGTGGATGCTGTCCCCAAGATGCTGGGAGATCGGCCGGGTTTAACCCCTGGGCTTACTTTCGATGATGACCGGATTGAATCGTTAGTTGGAGTGAAGGGCTGGCTAAGCCGTAATTTCCAAAGTGGCAGGATTTACAAGGAGACTCTGGACCAACTGCCTATGACAAGGATGATTGACCTGGACATTGCTTTGCCAAGATCCAGATCGTTAAGAAGATTGGAGCACGCGGTTGTGGAATTGATCGAACACAGAAATGCCGCCTCATTTATTTCACCCTTATGAAATCGAATTGTAATAAAATTATAGTGTATTGATAAAGTAGGTGACTTGCTTGGATGTAATAGACAAGCTAGTTGATCGCTTCCGCACCGGTGATTCGGAGCGGAAGCTGGTCTTTTGGTATGACACCAACCCGGAGCGGGAGCTGGAACCGGTCCGTGAGGCCTTAAGCGCGCTTGGCGTGGACGTTTGGGAGTTAACCGAAGACAATCAGTTTACTACGAAGTACCAGCTGGAGGTAGTTGCCCCCAGCCAATCTTACCTGGTCTACGCGCGCTTTCCGGAGCCGGAGCGGAGAAAAAACTGGCTTTTGGATATCCTGCTCTATTCGGAGAAGTTTGAGGCCGACGACATTGCCGTGCTGATGAGCCGCTTCCATGTGGAGCACCTGGCGGTGCGGGATTTTTTCCAAAAACACCGCCGCTTTTTTAACAGCAATGACCGTGCCAAGAGGCTGGAGAGCATTTTACCACCGGAGCCCACCCGGGAGCAATTGACTCTGGGCATGCTGGCAGTATTGGCGGGCACGCTCTCACCCCAACCCGGCCGGATCATGCGCCAGGTGTTGGTAAAGGGTTTAGACGATGAACATAATAAAGTTTACCAGGATATAGCCAAATTTTTTAATCTTGATGACTTCTGGAGATTTGTGGCCGATAATTTCGGTTATGAGGCCGAAGAGCCGTCGCTGAAAGAATTATTTAATACCCTTGTGTATAACCATTTTGCCCTGGCGGTGGACTTTGAACTGCCGCAAGCGCTGGCTGGTTACAAATCCCGGCTTGCCAACAGCTGCCGCATTTTTATCGACGACTGGCTGAGCAGTTCAGGCCAGGCGGCAGATGTGCTGGCATCCTACTTGAAAGAGCTGCAGACAGAGTGGGGCATTGCCGGTATCCTGGGTAATCAGCCTGTAGAAGCCTATCAGCGCTGTGACACTTTCCCGGTGGCTGAAGAATTAATTATTCGCAAGCTGGCGGAAGAGCTCGAACATGAAACAGTCAATCAAGAATTATGGAATGAGATATTAAGCGAGAGGCGCTCGAAGCACTGGTACAACCGGTATGAGCCTTTGTACCGGCCTCTGGAGGCCGCCCTTCGCCTGGTTAAAACCAGGTTGAGGTTTGAAGGGATGCGGGCGCCGGCGGACGGCCGGGAATGGGTGGAGATGTACAGCAGTGAATTATACCAGGCCGACCAGCTGGCGCGGCACTTTTTCTGCGGCTACCAGGATGCCCACGCGCCCGAAGTGTTGCAGGGACTGGCCATGCGCATCGAGTACTGGTATAATCATGTTTTTCTGGCGAAGATTGCCCTTTGGACAGACCGTCTGCTGGATGAATTTTTGCTCAAAAAATGGCCGGTCGGGGGTGTGCCCAGACAGTGGCGTTTTTATCAGGAGCAGATTGAGCCACTGCTCAGGCGTCCATCAGAGCGTGTATTTGTGATCATCTCTGATGCCCTGCGCTACGAGGCCGGAGCAGAACTGGCTGCGCGGTTAAAAGAGAAACCGAATGTTGAAATTGAATTGAAGCCCATGCAGGCGGCTTTACCCGGCTACACCGCCCTGGGCATGGCCGGCCTGCTGCCCGGCGAGAAGCTCTCCTTCCGGGAAAACGGCAACGTTGACTTGGACGGGCAGCCGACTGTAAGCTTAGCTAACCGGGAAGCGGTTTTGCAAAAGCGTCACCCGGCTTCCCGGGCCAAGAAATTGAAAGAGTTTATGGCTATGCAGACCAAGGACGCCGCCGCCTGGCTGAAAAACCGGCGGGTAGTCTATTTTTACCACGATATCATTGACTCCACCGGCGACAGTCAGAAATCCGAACTATACACTTTTCGTGCCGTGGCTGATACGTTGCGCGAGCTGGAGGGAAGTACCGGCAGGCTTTTCGGGACTTACGGGGCGGCCAGGATCATCATTACCAGCGACCACGGCTTTTTATTTCAATCGGCTCCGCTGGAGCCGACGGAAAAGGCAGAAAGGGTTGAAGGAAAAATATTTTCCGGCAACCGCCGTTTTGCCTTAGGTGTAGGCCTGTCCGTTCCCGCCGGAGCAAGGAAGCTGTCCTTAGCGTATCTCGGCGTGGAGGAAGAGGCCGTGCTCGCGGCCGGGTTGAACCGCTTCGCGGCCGCGGGCGGCGCCCGCTTTGTGCATGGCGGGGCTTTGCCCCAGGAAGCCATCCTCCCTTTGATTATTTGCCGGAAACGCGGGGTGAACCGGCGCACCGAACAGAAGCTGGTGGATGTCCGCCTGGTTAACCGGGAGCGCCTGGTTACTGACTACCGTTACAAGGCAACTTTCTTCCAGGAGCAAAAAGTAGACAACGAGTTCCGCCCCCGCCACCTGCGGATGGCCTTTTATCAGGGAGACGAGCGGATTTCCAACGAGGTCATACTGGTATTTGATTCCGTGGAAGATGCCGGCCGCCGCCAGGTGGAAGTATTTTTCTCGTTCCGGGAAAAGAATTATCTCTCCGGTGAGCGTTGTTTACTGCGCTTAGAGGATGTATCCAGCGGCGGGACCAGTCCATACCGGGAAGAAGAGCTGGAATTGCGTTTATATAACTCAATATTTTAAAGAAATAGTTATTTGAGGGTTGCCATATGTTGCGTGCAGGAGAAATTGTCCGTGGACCCCAGTGGCCGGAGACGGTGGAAATAAAAAAGTGCGAACCGTCTGCTTTCTGCTTTTACCTGGTGGAAGCGCTGGGCCGGGACACCCGGGCTTACTATGAAACATTGCTGGAAGAGTTTCAGTTCGGTCTGGTGGAACGGCTGTCAGAAGGCAGGGAAAGGCCTGCCTTAAGTGCCGCTGCCTTTCAGCGATATTTGCAGTATCTCGCCCTGGAGGAAGAAAGCAAATTCTCTAAGACCAGGGCGCTGGGCAGTCACCAGGTGATCCCGCTGCCCCACCAGATTGAGGCGGTCTACGGCCGTATGCTGCAGTCGCCCCAGGTACGCTATCTGCTGGCGGATGACCCGGGCGCCGGCAAAACGATTATGGCCGGGATGTTGCTCCGGGAACTCCAGGCCCGGGGCATGGCGGACCGGATCTTAATCCTGGTCCCGCCTCTGGTGCTGGTGCAATGGCGGGATGAACTTTTAGAAAAATTTAGCCTGGACTTTCAGATCATTTCCCGGACTACTGTTTCAGAAGCCGGTGGGAAAAATCCTTTTGTGGAATATCCTTTTTGCCTGGCTTCCATCTACTGGGCCTCCAGGGATGATATCACGCTCCTGGTGCGGGACGCCAGTTTTGACCTGGTTATTGTGGATGAAGCGCACAAGATGGCGGCTTATACCCAGGGCAAGAAAGTGCGCAAAATAAAACGCACGAAATTGTACCAGTTGGGTGAATCAATTTTACGCCATGCGCCTCACCGCCTGTTGCTTACCGCCACACCTCACAAAGGGGACATGGAGAACTTCCGGCACCTGATGCAATTAATCGACCAGGACATTTTTTCCCGCTTCAGCGCCGAGGAAACTCTGCGTGATAAGGTAAACCCCTTTATTATTCGCCGTCTGAAAGAAAGAATGGTTCATTTTGACGGGACTCCGATATTCCCGCCACGTAGGGTTAAAACCATTGAATTTGAGCTTTCTCCGGCTGAGCTGGATTTATACGAAGCGGTTACCGAGTATGTGCGCCGGCATTTTAACCAGGCTGCGCGCAGCGGCAATAACCGGATTGCCTTTACTATGATGCTGCTGCAGCGGCGCTTGAGCTCTTCCCTGGAAGCTATCCATTTGTCCTTAGAGCGGCGTCATCAGAAAATAGTTGAACTCATCAAGGTTACATTGGAAGAAAGGGAGAGACTACAGGAAGATCTCATCTCCTTTGATCCGGAACAATACGAAGAAGAAACACCGGAAGCGCAGTCAGAGCTGGAAGAAAAAGCAGAGCTTGTCTTTGAACAGGTAAACCTTGAGGAATTGGAGCGGGAACAGAAAGAACTGGAGCTTTTACTGAAAAAGAGCGCGCAGATCCGGATGAACAATGTAGAGCGCAAGTATCAGGAGCTGGAGGAAACGATCTTTGGTGAAAACGGGCTGCTGAACAAAGGGGAAAAGATTTTAATCTTTACTGAGGCCCGCGATACACTCCTTTACCTGGAGCGCCGCCTCCTGGGACGGGTGCCCCGGGTGGCCAAAATCGAAGGGAGTTTCTCGATGGAACAGCGCCGGGAACAGGTGGAGCTGTTTCGCACCCAGTGCCCGATCATGCTGGCTACCGATGCCGGCGGCGAGTCGATTAATTTGCAGTTTTGCAACCAGATGATTAATTACGACATGCCCTGGAACCCCAATAAGCTGGAACAGCGCATGGGCCGTATCCACCGCATCGGGCAGAAAAACGAGGTCTTTGTCTTTAATCTGGTAGCCGGAAATACCCGTGAAGGGGATGTGATGCGTACCCTTCTTAAGAAAATTGAGCAAATGCGAAAAGACCTGGGTAAAGATCTGGTTTATGATTTTATTGGTGATGTTTTGGAGGATAATGAGATCACCCTGGCTGAACTGATGCAGGAGTGCGTGTTAAACCGGCAGAATCTGGACCAGATTATAGAAGGAATTGACCGTGTCTTATCCAAAGAGCACCAGCGCCTGCTGCAAGTGGCTGCCGAGGAGCGGCTCGATGAAGAAAGTATCGATCTGCCGGGCATGCGCAGGGAGCAAAATACCCTTTTCATTAACCGGGTTCCTTCCCGCGTTTACGCTCAGTTTACGAAAGAAGCCTTAACAGCCCGTAAGGTAGCTATAGCGGAAGGGGAGAGTAAAGATTATTTTCGTATCGAACATTTTCCAAAGTCGGTGCGGGATTTTGCCCGGAGAGAAAACATCAGGGTGCGGCTGGACGATGTTAATTACCGGCTAACCGGCAATGAATCACTGGCAGGGGACAATGCGGAGCTTTTATCCGGAGAGCATCCTTTGTACAAGCTGGCTATGGCGTTAACCAGGCAAGAGTGGCAAAGTATCGCCCTGGATCACATTGAAATTGGATACCCGACCAAAGAACCTTTATTAGTGGAAATTTATGAGGTGGGTATTGTTGACGGCACCGGCCGGGAGTTGGCCAGAGAATTACTACATATCGCCAGGCGGGAAAACGGCAGCTTTATTTATCTGAATCCCTACTGGCTTTATAGCGCGGATTTCAGTGGCGTAGTTGGTTCGAAGCCGCTAGTGGAGGAAGAGCAATTTCGCAACCAGGCTATTCACAAGGCCATGCAGAAAATGGTTGAATTCAGGAATAAGCGCGAAGAGCAGCTGAATAAGAAAAGCCAGTTCTTGCGCCGGGCTTTTGAAGCCCAGTACCGGGAAACCATGAGAAAACTGACGGAGTACCGCGCAACGAATGTAGATAAACGTTTTAGCGCCTTGATTAACCAGATGAATGCCCAGTTGATCGAAATAGAAGAGCGCCGGGAGCAGCGAATAACGGAGATTGAACGGGAGCGGAGTATTCAAATGCGTCCGGCCAGGCGGCTACTGAAGATAACCCTGCGGCCCGGTGATAGTTCAAATATTAGTTCCACGGCCCGGTCAATACATGAGGACTGGATTGGTTCCATCCAGCGTTACGAATTGTTGTCCGGCCGTACTAATTTGCAGGTATTCGACGAGTTTGGGATGGTCGACTTTTACAGCGAAACACCAGAGGGAGAGCCCCGACTGATTATAACCACGGATAGCCCGTTTTATCAGCTTTCACGAGAGCACAGACAAGACTTGGGTGAGTGGATAGAGAAGACATATCTATATTATATTGAGAATAAGGAAGTCGTATGGGTCAGCAAGGTGTTGGATTAAAAATCGTTAATTATTATATACCTCCAATATCCTCTTGGCAATCTCACACATATCTTCCCTTAGCCACTCCGGTTCCAGAACCTCCACCATATCTCCCCACTGCACGAGCCACGTTTTCATTTCATCAATGCCGCAGATTTCGAAAGACATCACGACGGACCCGTCGGGAAGTTCATCTTGAATTACTTGTGAGGGATGATAGACCAGGTTCTTTACCCTGCGGGCAACCTGAGGGCTGAACTTTAGCTTAACTTTACAAACATCGCCGTCGTTAATCACACCCCAGCTATGGGCCATGTGGTCTTTAAGCGAGAAATCTTTAGGATATTCAAAATGCTCAGAAGTATAAGGGATAACATTTGAAACCTGGTCCACCCGGAAGACGCGGATATCGTTTCTCTTCAGGCAGTGGGCTACCAGGTACCAGTTATGGTGCTTGCAAATTAAGCCGTATGGCTCTACCACTCGCTTTGAATTTTCTCCACTGTGTGCAACGTAATACCAGAGCTTTACCCGGTAGCAATCTTTGATGGCCTGCACCAGATTGGCGAATATTTCGCCTACCCCGGCAGGGTCGGCCAGATGCTCTTCCACAACATAAATTCGCTCCTGCATCTGCTCAATCGGCAAGCTCTGAGGCGAGTACTTGTATTTAAAAAGCGTTCCGATTAACGCGTCTTTGATTTCATTAAGACGGCCGGCCAGGGCTGAGCCCTGTTGCTGTAACATGCTGAGTAAAATAATCAGCGCGTTTTCCGGGCTGACTGATGGTAAATAGCCGGCATCCAAGCGGTATAAGCCTTCCTTCTTGGAGGTGTTTTTCTCCGGCCTGACTATTGAAACATGAAGATCATTTTCTATTTGGTCAAGATAGCGGAGTATGCTCCTGGTAGTAACCTCGCAGGAGTCCGCAAGTTCCGTTAATGATACGCCTCCGTACGGGCTTTTTTTATTCAAAAGCTCGATCACTTTGGCTATTCTCAGCGCCTTTGTCGTATCAGGGCCGGCCAATTTTTATCCCCCTTTGTGCATAGTAAGTTAAACAAGGAATATTGTGCCTACAAAGGGGAATACGACCAAGCCTTTAAATTTTCCTTCTTTCGCGACCTTCTATTTGCAAAAAACGTACCGGTCCAGGCCTTTTATCCACCCGCTCCAGTGATCTTCCGGGTCATCGCGGCTCTCAGCAGCGGATTTAAACATATCCACAGCGGCATCGATCATATCCAGATGATGCAGAACGGCGGCTTCTATGAATTTGGGTCTTTTGGGCGATTGCCACTCGTATTGCCCGTGGTGGCTGACTATCATATGGGTCAGCTTGAGCCTGAGGTCCTCCGGGAAACCGGGCAGTTGCCCGATGTAATGATCAAGAAGGCGGACGCCTAGGACTATGTGCCCGAGCAGGCGACCCTCGTCGGTGAAATCTATACCGGTGCGGAAGCGGTATTCTTCCACTTTACCTAAGTCGTGGAGCAGCGCGCCGGTTATTAATAAATCCCGGTCTAAATTTGGGTAAACCTGCACCATCCCCTCAGCAGCGCACACGATACCCAGGCTGTGCTCCAAAAGCCCTCCGATAGTGGCATGGTGATTGCGCTTGGCGGCGGGGGCCGTAATAAAGGCGTTCATGAAATCTTCATCCGACAGAACGAGGGATACCAGGCTTTTCAGGTGTACCTCCTGCAAGGACTCAAGTATCGAAAAGAGTTTTTCTCTTGCGGTTTCCAGGAGCAAAGCACTGGACGGAATAAACCTCTTGGGGTCAATTTCATTAACCTGATACACTGACATTGCTGAGATTTGGATTTGAAGCTTTCCATTGTACTCAGTGGCCTGTCCCTGTACTTTAACAACGTCCCCAACCTTGCAGCCATGATAAGTCTCAAATACTGATTCCCAAATCCGGCCTTCCAACTGGCCGGTCCTGTCTCCCAGAACAACAGCAAGATAATAACCTGTTCCGTTACGTAAGGGCATAAGCTTTTTTACCCTCAGGGCGAAAGTAGCGCTCACTTCTTGGCCGGACTTGAGCTGATTTATGAAAATTTCTGCCAAAGTGAATCCCTCCTGTCAAAAACCCCTCAGCAATAATTATAAACTGATAGGTTGTGAGCAGTTTGTCACCTGAAAAATATTTATTAACTGGTTCCGTAGAAACTGTGGCAACGGCTGGGAAAGTAAAAATTTATTTTCCACAATTGGTAATATCACATGATTGTGCCAACGATGGTATGTGTTGGGTTATAATAGATTGTAATAGATGTTCAGGAAGATATATCTCTTCTACTGCGGATGAGAAGGCCGGAAAGCTCTCATTTAATTAATTTCATTTGTCCCAAGTAGCATAGTAGTTTGAAAAATTTTAGTGCAATCGACAAACTATTGTCGGAAATTGTTTTTATAATTTTTTAAGTAATTTTTTAAGTTCAATATTTGGATGTTAATATTTAGATTTTTGAACTTGCATAATAGGGGGTTGTCGGGTGGAAGAAATAGAAAGCATTCTAAGTAAAATTTCTGCTGAAATAATCTACACGAGAGACGAACCACCTTGTCAAGGAAATATGAGAGGCATACCAAAAGGGTTAGATGGTCGCCTGTATATGTTGACAATGTTAAAATACCGGAGCGGCCTATACTCACATCAGAGCAAAAGTATTGAAGCTAGTTTAAATCGCAAGCATGTGGCAATAAATACATCTACAGCATCAGGTAAGTCACTTTGTTTTATCTTACCTGTCCTAGATGAGCTGGTAAAAAACCATTCAG
This sequence comes from Pelotomaculum isophthalicicum JI, assembly GCF_029478095.1. NCBI lineage: Bacteria > Bacillati > Bacillota > Clostridia > Eubacteriales > Desulfotomaculaceae > Pelotomaculum > Pelotomaculum isophthalicicum. The sequence goes on from NZ_JAKOAV010000011.1 coordinate 69,255, forward strand.
CAAGGAGTTTGTTTATATTTCCAATTAAGGCTCTATCAAACGATCAAATTAAAAAACTAAAAGAATGGTCGACGTTATTAAAATTAGGGGATGTTGTTCAAAAGTATGATGGCGATGTAAAAGGGGAGGAGCGTTTAAAGGCTATTAAAAACGGCCGGCTGCTGGTTTCTACCCCGGATGTTTTAAATGCGTCTTTATTAAGATTAAATAAAGAGGAATATTACGAGGAGTTCTTTGCCAATTTAAGATATGTTGTGTTGGACGAATGTCATGTCTATAGTGGCGCTTTTGGTACGCACATGGCAATGGTCGTAAGGCGGCTGCGCCAGGTGTGTAAAAATCATAATAACTCACCTCAATTCATATTGTCCAGTGCAACTATTGGATGTCCTAAAAAACATGTTCAAGCTCTTACCGGAATAGATGATATTGAAATAATTAGTGAAAAAGATAACGGCAGTCCTATGGCTGGTAAAAAATATTATCTGATCAGCCCTCCCGAGGAAAATAAGCTTAATACCTTCATTTTAAAACTCACCAGGAATTTAATATTATCCGGTAAAAAATTTTTGTTATTTTGTAATACCCGTAAAGAAGTTGAAAACTTAATAATAAATTTTAAGCAGGCATACCCCGATATTAGAGATCGGATCATGCCCTACCGGGCCGGTTATGAGGTTGAGGACAGAACTGCTATAGAAGACGCCTTAGCCAAAGGCAAACTTGCAGGACTTTTTTGTACTTCGGCCTTAGAAATGGGTATTGATATATCTCACCTTGATGTTTGTGTAATGCTTGGTCTACCCGGAAATAAAATTAGTATGGTTCAGCGCGCGGGAAGAGTAGGACGTAAAGAACCTGGTGCAGTGATTATTTGTGCAGGCGATTCACCATATGATGATTATTACTTTAGCCATCCGAAAGAACTTTTTGAAAGACCTATGGAGGAACTGATTATTAATCTTGAAAATAAACAAATTTTAATTGATCATTTTGCCTGCGCTAGAGCTGAAGCTCTTAATTTTGAGGTACCGGATTTTGATGAAGATATTTTTGATAGGGGATTTATACAAATTGCGAACCATGTGAATTTATACGACTACCCGGATGATATATTATATGATCAGTCTCCTCATTTTAAGGTTCAGATCAGGTGTGTGGATGATCCGACCTATATTATCATTCATGGTCAGCATAGTGATGACCCGCCCATCGGGCAGATTACCTATTCACAGATTTTAAGGGAGGCATACAAAGGCGCCATATATCTTCATTTAGGAAAGCGGTATAGGGTTACAAAAATTTCATACACCGATCATAAGATTTATGTCGATTCCCGCTGTCCTATGGCCCAAACTCGTCCTAAAACAGAAGTTTTTGTGAGGCCTAGAGCTACCAGCCGGGTGATAAAATCAAAAATTTGGCCCGGTCTAAAGGTATGGAAAACAAGTTTAAGTATTACGGAGAAGTTAACAGGATATACGGAAACTATGAATAAAAAGAATAATGAAGTTTCCTACCCACAGCCAATGATCAGATATTTTGTGACTAGCGGGACGGTAATTAGCCTCTCCGGGCTGGATAGCATTACTCATGGCTCGGTCATGGGTCTTGCCGGTGCATTGGAAAACGCTTATCCCATTGTTTATCATTGTTCCAAAGACGATATCGGATCTTATGCTTGGAGCAAGGAAAATAATGAAGCCCATATTTATCTGTTTGATTCTACTGCAGGAGGCCTTGGTATAACTAATAAAGTGGTAAGTTTATTTGAAAATCTGCTTCAGGTAGCGTCACACAATGTTTCCCAATGTCCAAACTGTCTTGCCAACCCGGAAACAGCGGATTATGGATGCTATAAGTGTGTAATCAGCAATAGCTGGTTTAATTACGCTGGTAATACCCGCAAGGAAACAATAAAACTAATTAATGAGTTATCAATTATAACCAGCACGCACATGCCGGCTGAAGAAGAAGTTAGAGAAGATTTTAATAGTAAAAATCATCTTTTTGACCGGCATGGCGACAAATGTTTCGGTGGTACAATGTTGGTTAGTGGTTCCCTGGTTTATACCGGAAAGCATCAAGAGGGCATTGTATTAAATAGTGCGGCCTTTAATAACGGGATTATTGAGGACAGGCTATATAGTATCCGAATAGGCGACCAGGAGGCCAAATATTTGGGGAGCAGGCTGACGCTGATCCAAGGTAAAGTCGAAAGATGGTGTATGAATTGCGGTGAGGAACTAATTGATTTTGAAGAAACATCCTGTCCGGTTTGTGGAGTTCGATTGAGATAGACATAGAAATGAGGGAAGGCAAATGACAGGACACAGAATGGAAGTTAGTGAAAGCATTGAAATGTTGTTGCGCCAATCCGGTTTCAGCATCGAACATGAACACATACAGGCCCCAAGGGATGGCAGGTATTTAAATTGCCCTGAACTGCATCCCAAGATTTTAGCTTATGTGCAAAGTAAGTTTCAGGGAAAACTGTATTTGCACCAGGCTTTGGGTATAGATGCAGCGCTTAGGGGAGAAAATGTTGTACTGGCAACTGGTACAGCCTCCGGGAAGACCATTAGTTTTGCCCTGCCTGTATTTAATGAATTACTGACCGAGCAAAATAGCCGTGCTTTATTTTTTTACCCTACAAAAGCCCTGGCCGGTGATCAATTAAAGGCATTGCAAGATATGGCTGCCAGCTTCGGTCTGGGTGATAAGATTTACCGCTTTGATGGCGATGTAGATACGGAAGGACGAAAAAAAGCCTTGCAGAAAGGGCGAATATTGCTTTGTACCCCGGATGTATTACATACTACCATGTTAAAACGAAATAATGAGAGAGAATACAGTACTTTTTTCCAAAATCTTAAATATGTAATTTTGGATGAGTGCCATATTTACAGCGGAGCGTTCGGCAGTAATATGGCTTTTGTTATGAGAAGACTGAGGCAAGTATGCCGGAGAAAAGGATCTGAATACCAAATCCTTGCTGCCAGCGCCACGTCCCGCGACCCGGGAAGGCATATGGAATTGTTGACATCGCTTAAATTTACGGTTATAGACGAAAAAGAAAACGGTACGCCATCGGTTGGCAGGCGCTTTATATTTACCGGTATTGCTGATGATAGTGAGGTCGGAAAGGCCGGTGATTTAAACCATCTAATAGCGACACTAACGGAAGGAAATTTAAGATTTATTGCTTTCTGTTATTCTCGCCGGTTAACTGAGCAATACTATAACGAACTTACTCTAGCATACCCTGCTTTGCAGAGCAAGGTAATGCCTTACCGCTCCGGCTACGAAGTGGAGGACCGCCAAAAAATTGAGAATACGCTGCGGGATGGAAAGCTTTGCGGCGTTATATCTACATCAGCCCTGGAGCTGGGGGTGGATTTGCCCAATATGGAATATTGTCTACTGATTGGTTTACCGTCAACTGCTATGAGTTTCTGGCAAAGGGTCGGCCGGGTTGGACGGAGTTCAGGTAGCCAGGGAAAGGTATTAATTTTCCCTTCTGATAACTCAATCGATGATTATTATCGCAGCCATCCAGGTAAGTTATATGAACGCCCACTCGAAGAATTAGCCCTACATTTAGATAATAGACAGCTAATTTTATCACATTATTCCTGTGCAAGGGTGGAAAGTGGAAATTTTGATAATCCAGAGCTTGCTGCCGATATTTTTGGTCAAGATTTTGTCGAACTGGAAGAAAAGATAAATAATATTGACATCGTTGATGATATTTTAACCAGTAATGATCCCCATAACCTCTTTGGAATTAGAGGTATTGATGACCCGACCTATGAAATATTTACCACCGGTGGTGATAAGCGTCTTGGCACGATCACTTGGTCTCAGATATTGAGAGAGGCTTACCCACAGGCTGTCTACAGACATATGGGTGAAGCATACCGGGTAGATAGAATTTTAAACAGAGATTATATAATTAAGGTCAAGAGAGAAAAAAAGTCAGCCGGCACATCACCGGCCGGCTATGTTACGGTAAAAGAAAAAGCTTTGGGTGGAACAATTTTTCGAAAAGCTGTTTGGCCTGAAATGTTAGAAATGTACCACAGTACAGTAGCTGTAATAACCCGTACTACGGGCTATAAAGAAAGGATCAATAATAAATGGGTCCAAACAAAATACCCAAGCCCCTTACAAAGACGAGTTATAACAGAAGGAGTATGGCTTAAGTTTTTACCACGGTTTGGAGAATGCAGGCGTAATGGTTTAAACGCCTTCGCCCATGCCGTATCTAATTTATATACAATCCATAATTCTTGTGACAGTGCAGATATTGCCACCCACGCAGTAATTAAAAAATTGGATAATTATGCGGTTATATACTTTTTTGATATTACTTCAGGGGGCTTGGGTATTTCCGCTGGTCTATTTGACGTTTTTTTAGATCTGCTCCAACCGGTAGAAGAAAGATTGCTTAAATGTGACCATTGTGATCCTGAAAGCTTCGACCGGGGCTGCCCGGCTTGCATTCAGGTGCCTAGGTGGTTTGAAGACAATGAACATCTAAGTAAAGAAGAGGCGTTATCTATTTTGTACAGGATCAAAGACCTTTGTAAGCAAACCAGCCCTCAGATAAGCATCTCTTCATCTTACCAACACCGTAGTATGGGAGGTTTTACCTCAATCAGTGACCTTGCCGATGAAATGTCAGCCGATGATATGATTGAGAGATATGGCCGGATTCTATTCCAACCTGGTGCGATAGTTGCCATGCGTTCAGGCGCTGAGGGCACGGTAGTTAAGTATTTCGAAGATGGAGGGGATATTTTTTACCATTTGGAAATGGAAAACGGAAAAGTATTAAGGGTTAAGGATATGGGGCTACGTTTAATAAAGGGTGATCAAAGATATTTATGCATTAATTGTGGGAATGAGGATGTAAACAGAGATTTATTGTGTCCACAATGCGGTGTTGAATTATTTTAAACCTTTTACACTGCGTTGATACTAACTTGACCCGTCGTGCGAGTTCCTAACCTAGAGTGGTGTAAGGGTGGGGATGTTGACGATATTATGACCACCCGAGATAAATGCACTATGCGTAACGGTTGCCGGTTGCCGTCAAAACCCATAAGAGGTGTTATACCCCGCGATAACAGACCAGCCGGGCCGCTCCAGATGCGTAACTGCGTTACAGGCTTAAAAGCTACGCGCAGCTGTGCACTCGTACCGGTATGTAGATTTATTTGTCTGAAAACGGACTATCTCGTTGTCAAAGAAAAAGAAGCAGTTGACCGGCTAGCGCCCGTCCGGGCCACTCCTATGCCGGGCTCTGTGGGTCAATTAAGTCTGCGGGCTTGCCGGCTCTGCCGGGGTCGGGCAGACTACCCGGGCTGGCATTAAAGTACTGGCTTCGTAGGTCAGCCAGCCCGGCCAGACAGCCCAGCTCTGAGGTCCTGACCATGCCTGTCTCCGGGGTCCTTCAACCCCCAGCCCCCGCCCCCAATCTTGGGAGCCGGGAGCTCCCGGCGCTTCGCTGTGCCGATACGGACAATCGCCTCCCTCTTCTCCCATTGTACTGCAGCTCCGACCCCCGTCGGCGCGGCCTCCGTGGGCCTCCCGGGCAGCTGTCAAGAGTACGCGAAAAAATATTTTTTAGCTTCGTCGGCCAGGCTTCGTGGTTAAAAATATTTTTTACGCCCTACGGCTCCGCCTCCGGCTCTTGACACCTTCCCGATCGCTGTAGTGTATGTCAAGAAAAGGAGGCTGGTACAGGTGAGGAAGATTTTAGTGAAGGTTGACGACGGCAGGTTGGGTAGAGCGGTAGCGGGTTTAGTACAGCGCAGCTTGGTTGTTGAGGATGTTGTGCGCGATAGTGGAGAGATTCGTGCGAAGGTGCGCAGCATAGGCAAGAGAGGGGTCCGTGTATATAGTGTAGCTTTTTCTATCGTAGGCCGTGGCCATGCAGTTTTTTGCAGTTGCGAAGACCGGCGGAAGCGTGGTGCGTATTGCAAACACATTGCGGCCCTGGCGCTCCATGAGTTGGGTGTACAGGCGTATGCTAGAAGCACACGTAGCACGGTTGGCTTACTGCAAATGTAGGGGGGGGTGTTTCCCCTTTTTTTGCCAACGCTCAGGTGTGGCCGGCAGCTGCCGGCCCTCTGGTAAGCAGCCGCGCTGCGGACCTATCTCCGGGTCAGGCTCCGGGATCAAAGGTAGCCACAGGCCGGCTACCGCCCGCCTGTGGCCTCATCAATTACATCATGCATGTCGGCCATAGTGCCGGCCAAGCTGGTTTTGCCGACTGAAGGAGAAGCTTCCTTCCTCCGGCGCATAGCCGGCACACTGGTCAGCTTACGGGTCCTGAACCTCCACCCGTGCTAGCGCTCCACTTCGGTGCCAGCTCCGGCTCCGGAATTGCTGGGCTGGGTTTTTAGGTCCCTGCGCCGGAAGCCGTGTGTTCCACACTCCCGCTTCGCCTCCACTCCGCAAGGCTGCCGGCTTGCTTTTGAGCCAGATTTACGGGTATGCCGGCAGCCACTTGCTCCGCTTTCTGCTTCGCTCCCGCTCCAAACACCGCTTCCGGAGCTGCCTGGGCCGGGCTCCGCAGGTCTTTGCCCGCGCCGCCAAACCTCCGGCCTGCTGTAGGCTAGAACTCTCCGGTCACAGCCTCCGGCCTGGCCGCGCTTGGTAGTGCTCCGGGGGCATGCTTCACTCCTTCATAGCTCCGCCCTGCGATGCCGGGTTCTGTGGGTCGAAGGAACTCCCGGACCTGCTAACCGCACGTTCGGGGCTTTAATTTTTCTTGAGATCACATTTTAAAAGCAAAGGTTTGGACAACTTCTAAGGATTTCCCTGCCGTCATAAACGTAATCTAAGAATAGTTGGACTGGCAGGGGGGAAAATCATGTATGCAATGCCACTTGTAGTACACCGTGATCGAACCATTTACTTATTGGAATGGCTGGACAGAGACGGCCAACTAGGACAGCGTCTAACAGATTTCGCGGACTTGGTGAAAACCCCTGAAGAAATCCACACTTACAAACTCTCTCCCTATGCTTTGTGGTCGGCAGCCGCCAAGAATATCACGGCGGACTATATTTTGTCTTTTATAGAATCGAATTCAGTAAACCAAATTCCATATTCCCTGAAAGATTCCATTCGAAGAAATATTACTGAATTTGGAACACTAAAGCTGTACAAAGAAAGCGGTTTTCTATATTTAGTGGCCTTAAGTAGAGATATCATAGATAGGGTCAGTGATGACAAAAATATTGCTGCTATGGTCCAGGGGCAGCCAAATGATGTAACACTATGTTTTCGCGCAGCAGATCGGGTTCAATTGAAAAAGATGTTATTTGGATTGGAGCTTTTCGTATGCGATGCAGCTAATGATTTGGGAGAGACTGTGGACATAAATATCTCTTCCCATACCAGGGAAGGGCTACCCTTTACCTTACGGCCTTATCAAGCGGAGGCCGTAGAGGCATATTTAAAGCACAATGCAAAGGTCGGTGGTGGCGGGGTCATCATCATGCCTCCTGGTGCAGGTAAAACACTAGTAGGTTTAAAAATCATCGCAGAATTGAAAAAGTCAGCCCTCATCATTACAAAAAACCCTGCAAGTGCCGGTGAGTGGAAAAAGGAAATTCTGGACAAAACGGATTTGGCACCCGAAAACGTGGGCCTTTTCCCTCGTTCGGGTGGTGCGTTTATGCCTGTCATAATTTCTACGTACGAACAGGCAGTAAATATCGACGAGTTTTATCAAGGGATGTCCGGATTGAAATGGGGGATAGTCATTTACGACGACGCCCATCATTTGCCCGGCCGAAACGTATGAACAGACCGCCGGTATTGAATCCCAACATAAACTTGCGCTAGCTTCAACCTTGGCGAGGGCTGACGGGAAAGGCAACCTGGTTTTTGCCTTAATTGGACCAAAGTGGTATGAGATCCTCCCCAGAACGCTGGAAAGGTTGGGTTTTCAAATACCAGTCACGTGTTATGAGATAAAGGTACCCCTCGAAGGCGTGGATAAGGAAAAGTACGAAAATGAGCGAAACTGGAGGAAATTAAGGAGAATCGCCGCCGGCAACAAGCGGAAAAAGTCAATCTTGAGCCACTTGCTGGCGGCATTCTGGACAAAGAAAGTGATTATTGTGTCCTACTATCGCAACCTGGCGGAAGAGGCCGGCAATGAACATCAAATTCCCGTAATCGCTAAAGCAGTTGTCTGCCAATATCTTCAACAATTGTTGGATGATTTTAACCAAGGAAAGATTACAAGATTAATCGGCACCTCTGCTATAGAAAAATTACCGGTGGAAAATTGCGAAATAATGATTGCTCTGTCCTATCAGCAGGGTTCAAAGAGAGAAGAATACTTAAGGCTAGGGAAAATCATAAAAAACAACAGAAGAGTGAATAGGGGGTTCTTATATTCGCTGGTGTCGGCGAAAAGCATCGAGGAAGAGGACTATTCAAAGCGACGCAGATGGCTGATCAATTACGGTTATCGGTACCGCATTCTTTCGGTGGAAGAGCTTCTGGAGGGGGATATTACTGATGAAGCTGATTGATTTTCTCGATAGGGTAGGTGAAGAGCGTGTATGGGAAATTGCGCTAGCTCTACAAGTTGTTGGAGTGGGAGATAATTTTTATTTGGGACATATTAAGAAATTAATTATAGATTTTTTGACCCATAGTAGGAGCATTGATTGGCTCTTGAACCGATTGGGTCCGCGTTCTGTCAGTACGTTAAAGAAAATGGTGTACAGCTGGAAAAGTCCCGGCCCAGGTGTAGAGAGTACGCTGTCAAGGTATGGTTTGGTTTTTCATGGTCAGATCCCTGATGATCTAAGAGAACTTTACGTTGCCCATTTTTACCCGAAAGTAGTCGGGACTTTCCCTGGTGTACCACGACCCGTCGTGACAAGTGCTTTCCTCAAACTGGTACTATTGCTGGGGTTTATTCAAAGAGAGAAAGTAGTAATGAATCCGGATAAACCCAGGAGCTTTTCTCAAAAAATGAAAAAATTATCTGGACAGTTGGGCCTCTGCGATGACCACTGGCTGCGTGAAATACTAGAATACCTGAAAGATCGCCGGCTTATTTATATTAAAAATGGGGTTATCTTTCCGGACAGGGGAAAGCTGTTATCTTGGTATAGTGACATGGGGCATGATTGCAAGTGGGACTTTTATGAGTGGGTGGCAGCAAAAACCCGTTCCGAAGAAACGCTTGAATTTTTAACTATCCTTGCACGGGCGCAACGCCAACAGGAAGACTGGATCAATGTTGAGGTTTTTTCCGGTCTGGTTCGGGTAAGAGAAATAAGTGAAAGGCTTGGGCTGGTTCGGTACATGGATAATGGTGAAAAGTGCTACGTGCAATTGACTGCCGAGGGATGGCACATTAGCAAAAAAAGCTACCCTGATGAATGGATAGAACGGGCCATTGTGGTATCGGCAGACTTTGAAACATGTATACCCTGTACGTATGATCCTCAAATCATTGCTATTATGGACTATTTTGGGGAACTGGTGACCCATGATTTCTTTTTGGTGTTCACCCTCGAAAACCTAAAAGGTAAAACTCGTGATGCCTGGTGTGATTATAGGGAATTTTTAAAGGTGCTGTCAGAAAGGAGCCGGCGCCTTCCTGATGTAGTTAGGTATAAACTTAAGCAAGATTTTCATTAACTAAAGAAGAATGATGGAAGTGCTCCCGGGTTATGCTCCGTACCTGACGGCTATGCAAAATACGAAAGAAAAGAAATGTTAACCTGTCTATTTCTGTAGATGTTAACAAAAATGCTGTGGGCCACACGTTGCGTGGCTTCCCACGGCCGGCAGTTGCCGCCTTCTTTTTACCTGGATCAATGTCCAGACGGGTGCAGCTACGCCATATTCCGCTTGAGGTGTGCAATTGAGCGCTTCCCGCCTCCTGGCAGAACATTCAGGCCGTACGCTGTGCGACGATCGACCACGCCAAACATTAGCGGTGCTATATAAAGCGACAATGCCGTTGTACTCGAAGGAGGATGCAATAGGGTCTAACTCTCGGGTCAATAAGGAAGCCCCAGGCCGGCTACGCCCACCAGGGGCCTGATTAAATGTGCATGTCAATACCTGGGGTCCGTGCATGTCGGGCAGACAGCCGGCCAGGCCGCTCTGTGGCCGGGCTCTGTGGTTCGACTGGCTGGCAGACAACCCAGCTCCGGGGTCCAGGCCTTCGCCCGCTCCTTTTCGGAGCTACGTCCTCACCCGGCGCTCAGCTGGCCAGCTTTAGGGACGGCTTCAGGGGTCGGCCGGCTGAAGTCGCTTGGGACAGGAGCCGGCTCCGGCCGCCCAGGCCAGGCTCTGGGATTGCTGCCGCGCCGCTGGCTGCGCTGGCCGCGCTGGGTCTGTCTCACGGGTCCCGAGCCGGCGGTTGCCGGCCATCTTAACGGCGGGCGGCTGCCCGCCTAAGGCTCTGCCATGAGGGAACCGGGCGCGGCTGCCGCTCTGGGTACTGGCTGGGCAGTTGCCGGCCTTATGGGAAGCCGTGGCTACGCTTAAATTCCTGGGGGATAGAAAGATACCCGCCCCTGCAAAAATTCCTCCATATCGAACCCTTGTACGCCTAGAGGGTATTTTTGAAGTGGGGGTCAATTGGTGGAGCGGTAGACTCCGGAGGTTTACTTCTGGCGGACCACTAGGCCAGCTACGTCGGCCAGCAGGCACCGACATCATGGGTGCGCCAGCCACACCCCCAACGACGGCAGGCTGGAGTTGGCAGAGGGCTCTTGGGTAGCTTGGAACGGCAGGGGCTAGCAGGCCCTTGGCATGGGCCAGGCGGGGCGGTCGGGAGAATAGGAGTGGTCAGACAGTTGAGGACCGGAGCCGGCAAAGCGGAGCGAGGAGAAGATCAGGCCTGCTACGGCAGTCAGGGCCTTGTGGAGTAACCAGGTCTTCGCCTGGGTATCAGGCTGCTCCGCGTTGTGGGTAGATGCCCGGGGGATTGGCAGGGACACCGGCCAGGCTCAGCGAGGAAATCCACGCCATACGGATCGGCCACAACGGCTACCCAAGCCCATAAGTGCCGGCGAATAGGCCCCATAAGGCCAGCTTTATAGGTTTCTGCCCAGGAACCAAGCCGGCCACCAGTATCGGACCACACCCTGCCAGGTCGGTACCCGGCCGGCCAGAAGATATTTGATACCTGCACAGGCACCGAGTACCATCGAACGCCGGCTCCGGCCGGCCGCGTCACGCCTGGGTTATTAACTATACGAACAGAGGTCCTCTCTGGAATAGTATTAGACAGAACCGGCCACAGCCGGCCACCGCGCTCTGGTCCCAGATCCGGCAAACTTGTTTTTCGCCCGGGTACCAACCAGGCCCAGCCGGTCGCTGCGGGTAACCCCGTGCGCATCAGCGACGGGACCTGCATGCCGGTATGTTTTGGCTGTTTGGCGCTGGTGTAGCCGCCACTCAGCGGAGGCTCGGTGGTAGTCTTAAAGATTAGCCCGTCCCACATGTCTCATGCGGCTTGCAAAAGACATGTGGGACGGGTTTTTTTAAAAAACTACTCCGGCTAATCCCCTCATTTTTAAACGAGGGATTCAGCTATGTTATTACCCAAATAAATTCATGGTATAATAAGAACTACAGTTCTTTGAAAAGTGAACATATCGGGTTGTATAAACGAGTCCTTGTATACGTAAGATGTTCTTGGCTCAAAGGTTAACTTTTTCTTACAAAGTATCTCCCTGGGGCTACCTACAGAGTAGTGGCGCGGTGACAGTGCCCGTAGTCTGGCGAAAGCTTATGGTCTCCGAACCTGGATACCCTTTACTTCTTCACTGAGGGGAGGAAGTTACAGGCTTTAAGTATATGTTTCTCTGCTGTTGATTTGATACGGTACGGCCCGCCTCCACCATGTTAAAAGCTACATTTTCTTGTCGAAACGCACAAGAAAATGTAGCTTTTTCTCATAATTACAACTAAAAACAGCAAGTAGTAAGCCTCACATGATGGTCATTTGACTGTCATGCTTTTTATTTTTAAAAAAGAAGGGAGTACTTAAAATGAAAAACATTATTGAAATACCAGCAAGCAAGAAAGAGATCTTACGTGTTGCCGCTTACTGCAGGGTCAGCACAGCTTATGAAGAACAGCGGACCAGTCTGGATTCGCAGATTCAATATTATACAGATTATATCAACAATCATGAGGGCTGGGTACTTGCAGGTATCTATTCTGAGCAGGCCTCAGGTACGCGCTTTGATAACAGAACCGCATTCAGCCGTATGATGAAAGACTGCCGTGCCGGAAAAATTGATTACATTATCACCAAGTCCATCAGCCGTTTTGGACGAAATACTCTTCCTTTTTTGCGAAGCTTCAATGAACTTATCGGTTTGGGTATTACAATCTACTTTGAAATGGAGTGGCTGGATTCGTCTGATTGGCGCATGCAAAAAATCATTACCGCAGCTGCGGCTGTTGCTCAAAGTGAGAGTGAATCAAAGAGTGCGAATATCAAGTGGGGAATTCAACGTAGTTTTGAAAAAGGGCATATAAAGCTGAATCATACTAACTTCCTTGGTTATACGAAAGACGAGAACGGTAAACTGGTTATTGTGGAGGAAGAAGCTGAAATTGTCCGGCTCATTTATGATTTATATCTGAATGGTTACGGTTGCCGTAAAATCAAGTCTTATCTTGAAAAGAACGGTATAAAAACTGTGACAGGGAAAGGAGAATGGAGCACATCTACCATTGATCGGATTCTTTCTAATGAAAAATATATCGGCACAGTATTGTCACAGAAAACTTTTGTTAAGGACTGCTTGACACATAAGCAGGTGAAAAATAAACGGTGAACTGCCAATGTATCTCATAGAGAAGAATCATGAAGCGATCATCACCAAAGAGGTTTTCGAGAAAGTGCAGCGTAGGAAGTCTTCATAGGTTCGATAATACGCAAACACAAAGTATCCCAACTTTGTTGCGTGCATAACATCAATTTTAATTAGGGCGAATTCACCCTAATAAAAAAGTATATTCAAGAAAAAGTATATTCAAGACCAATTGATAAGAGACTTTTGGCCTTTTCTCTCCTAAAACTACAAATAGCGCTATTTTTCTAGAAAATAATCAACTTATCGATGGAATCCGTTGTATTGTTCGCGGTATGGATGTATAATGAAATATACAGAGTTTTCCTATAAAGGACTGGATTTATGGATTATATCACAGCGCGAGAAGCATCAAGGCTATGGGGAATTACACAGCGGAGGGTCCAGGTGCTTTGCGCTCAAGGAAAGGTGCCCGGTGCTGTCCTTTTTGGAAACGCTTGGGCAATACCGAAAGATGCGGAAAAGCCGAGAGACGGAAGGTATAAGAAGAATAAACCGGAAAAGGAATAGAAATTCGGGAGAATGATACGATGAAACTGCTCCATATTGCCGATCTGCACATCGGAAAGCGTGTCAATGAATTCAATATGATCGAAGATCAGAAATACATACTGGAGCAGATCCTTCGGATAACCGACGGGGAAAAGCCGGATGGCGTTCTCATCGCCGGGGATGTCTATGATAAGAGTCAGCCTTCCGCTGAAGCGGTGGAGTTGCTCGATGAGTTTCTGACGCAATTGACTGCATTCGGGCAACCCGTTTTTATGATCAGCGGAAACCATGACTCTCCTGAGCGCCTGAGCTTTGGAAGCCGGATCATGCAGAAAAACGGACTTCATATCGCCGGTGTATTTGATGGTGTTCTGCAAAAGGTAACGCTGGAGGACGAGCATGGTATCGTCAATATATATTTACTTCCCTTTCTGAAACCGGCTATGGTGAAACCTTTCTTTGAACAGTCAATAGAGTCCTATGACGAAGCCGTGCGCGCGGTCATTTCCGCGGCGGAAATCAATACACAGGAACGAAACATCCTGCTGGCGCACCAATTTGTGATGGACGGGGCACAGCAGCCCGAGCGCTCGGAGTCGGAAAGCCTGTCTGTGGGCGGGCTGGACAATGTGGACGTATCCGCCTTTGAGGCTTTCGATTATGTTGCTCTCGGCCATTTGCACAGACCACAGGGAATCGGACGGGATACCGTCCGCTATGCCGGTTCGCCTCTGAAATATTCCTTTTCCGAAGCGCGCCATCAAAAATCAGCGACACTTTTAGAGCTTGGCGTAAAAGGCGAGCTTTCAATTCACCAGCTTCCGCTTATCCCGCTCCATGACCTGCGCGAAATCAAGGGGCCGATTGCCGAACTGCTCCGCATTGGACGGGAAGAAACGAAAAGCGCGGAAGATTATATCCATGCAACCCTGACGGACGAAGAAGAAATCTATGACGCGATTGGGCAGCTGCGTCAGGTGTATCCCAATCTGATGGTGCTGGATTTTGAAAACAGCCGCACCGGACAAGCCGTTTTCTCACAGATCGCTGCTTCCTGTGACGTTTCCAGAAAAAGCCCGATGGATTTATTTGCGGCATTTTATCAGATACAAAACAATAACGAGCTGACTCCGGAACAGGTCCGGGTGATGGAACGGATTTTTGAACAGGCGGGAGGTGCCGGAGCATGAAGCCGTTAAAAGTAGTGATGAGCGCCTTCTGCCCCTATGCCGGCAGAACCGAACTGGATCTGGCCGCATTCGGCGGTCAGGGATTATTTCTCATTACCGGTGATACCGGCGCTGGAAAGACGACCATTTTTGACGCCATTGCATTTGCGTTGTTTGGCGAGGCAAGCGGCTGCACCAGAACCGTGGATACCCTTCGCAGTGATTTTGCAGAGCCCAATACAAAGACATATGTCGAGCTTACCTTTCTGCATAAAGACAAGATATACTCCATAACGCGGAATCCCCGTTATGAACGGCCCAAAAAGAGCGGTGAAGGGGTAACGACTGAAAATTCTGATGCCACGTTGCAACTGCCGGATGGAGACATCATCACTGGCTATCGGGATGTTACGGCCAAAATAGTTGAGCTTTTAGGCATCAACTATCGGCAGTTTAAGCAAATTGCTATGATTGCCCAGGGAGAATTCCTCCAGCTTTTGCTTGCGGACAGCAAAGAACGGGGCGATATTTTTCGGCGTGTATTCAATACCGACCTCTATCAAACTGCGCAACGCTTATTGAAGGACAGTGAACGCGAAGCGAAAAAGCGCTGCGAGAGCATTGAGCAGAGTATCCTTCAATATATCTCTGGAATCGCCTGTCCTGAAAGTGAGCAAGGGCAGATGCTATCCGCTAAGATAGGCATAGCCACCATACATACTGCGGAGGATATCCTGTCTGAATTACTGGCTTTGATCACAGCGGATACAACTCTTCGGGACAGCTTAAAGCAGCAGGCAGACAGGCTGGATAAGGAACTCGCTGCGCAAATTGCCATGATAACGCAGGCCCAATATATCAATCAAGCCTTCGCCGATTTGAAAGTCGCACAAGAAAAGCAAAAAGCTCTGACCGAACGTCAGGGGGAACACAATGGGAAGAAGAAAACGCTGCAGGACGCGGAAAAGGCGCTATATACCGTCTCCCCCTTGGAAGCAGCATATTTGCGGGAGCAGGAAACCGAACAGAAACTGACACAGAGCATCACGGCACTGGATATTGAAATACAGGCACAGATAAAAGACCTGGAAACAGTACAAACCGCCTACCAAGCCGAGAAAGAAAAAGAACCGGAGCGAGAAAAGCTTGCTTCCGCAATTGACCGGCTTACAAAAATGCTTCCTCAGTATGACGCTTCCGAGCTACTTGAAAGAGAATTGGAAAAACTGGCGGAAAAGCAATCGGCAATTTGTGAGACATTGGAAAAACTCCAACAGCAAAAAGCTGATCTTTTGGCGCAGAAAAATAACCTTAATGAAGAATTGGAGCAGCTTGCGGACATAGAGGTAAAAGTGTCGGCCTGTGAGCAGGAAGCGAAACAGCTTCAAGCTACTCAATCCGGATTGCTTGATCTGCAGGGTTCCTTATCCCGGCTCAGCAAATTACAAAGTGAGAGCACCAGGCTGCTGCAGCAGTTTACTGATGCGCAAGGGGTGTTCCAAACTGTCAATACAGTTTATATGGAAAAAGAAACTGCTTTTTTCCGTGAGCAGGCGGGACTTCTGGCAGCATCACTGGAAGATGGCAATCCCTGTCCTGTATGTGGCTCCACAGTTCATCCCAACAAGGCGACGCCGGCCGCGGATGCTCCCAGCGAGGCAGAGCTAAATGAATTAAAACAGAAAACCGATCTTGCCCGGCAGAATATGCAGGAAGCCAGCGAACAGTCGGCGGCAAAGCTGGCGGAAGTCAAACTGGCGCGGGAACAGTTGGTACATGCTGCCGGAGCATATTTCCCCGATATCGATAAGAGCATCATGCAGGAGCAGCTTTCTGCCCTGATCGAATCAGCCCTGGCAGAAAGCATACAGAGAAAGAAGGAGAATGACGAGCAATACCTCCAATTAAAAGAGCAAGTCTCTCGTAAAAACCAATCTAAGGAACAACTTGCTTCGTTAGAGCGCTCCTTACAGACCAACGAGGAAGCAACGACTCTGAACGAACAACAGAAAAATAACATTATTTCAGATATTGCTTCCAAGACCGGAGAACTCAAGGCACTGAAATCCTCTTTGGAGTATGCAGACCGCCAGCAGGCTGCGGCATCTATAGAAGAATGGACGGGAAATCTAAATTCTTTGAAAGAAGCTTTCAGGCAAGCGGAAGAAGCATATCATGCACTTAAAAACAAGTTGGAGGGGAACCAAACTCTTCTTAGCGACCAGAGAGAAAGACTGACCAATACCATCCAAACCAAACAACAGGCACTGGCAGCTTACACAAAAAAGCTGTCTGAATGT
This sequence comes from Pelotomaculum isophthalicicum JI, assembly GCF_029478095.1. Lineage (NCBI taxonomy): Bacteria > Bacillati > Bacillota > Clostridia > Eubacteriales > Desulfotomaculaceae > Pelotomaculum > Pelotomaculum isophthalicicum. Next base: position 86,103 of record NZ_JAKOAV010000011.1, read on the forward strand.
GATTTCCCCAATGAGGAAGCCTATCATAGCGCATTGAAAACAGAATCGGAAATCAGCGAGTTAAAACATTCCATCGACCAGTATCAGAATGAAGTCCAAGCCGTGGAGCAGGATTTACGGAGGCTTTCCAAAGAAACCGAAAACAAGCAGAAGCAGGATATGGAACAGCTTGAAGCCGCAAAACAAAAGCTGAAGCAGGAAAAAAGGCAGGCGGATGAGTCTATCCGGACACTGATAGCGCGTTTGGGAACCAATGAACCGATTGCCAAAGCTCTAGGCAGAGCAATCTCAGACGCAGTTGCCTGCCAACAGGAATACCTTCTTCTCAGCAATCTTTCCAAAACGGCAAACGGTGAGTTGGCCGGCAAACAAAAGCTGGCATTTGAGCAGTATGTACAGGCTTCATACTTTAACCAGATTCTTATTGAAGCGAACAAGCGGCTGAAGATCATGACAAACAGCCGGTTTGAGCTTCTGCGCAGGGAAGACGCGGCCGACCTCCGCTCTCAGACCGGACTGGAAATTGATGTGCTGGATCATTATACCGGCAGGATACGATCGGTAAAGTCGCTCTCCGGTGGAGAATCCTTTAAGGCTTCTCTTTCCCTGGCACTGGGGCTTTCCGATGTGATTCAAAGCTATGCCGGCGGCGTGGAGATTGATACTTTATTTATTGATGAAGGTTTTGGAGCGCTGGATGCCGAATCATTGGAGCAGGCAATACAGACACTTGTGGGGCTTGCGGCGGGAAACCGCTTGGTTGGTATTATTTCTCATGTAAGTGAGCTGAAAGAGCGGATTGACCGGCAGGTTGTGATTAGAAAAAATAACTCGGGTAGTGATATTTATTTAAAAAGTTAGCTACAAACCATAAAAGTAATTAGCATTTATATCTATAAAACGGATTGAAAGGATTGGGGGAGGAATTATGTCTGCATATCAAAGAGGTTCTGAGTGGAGAAGATGGGATTTACATATTCATACACCGGGCACAATAAAAAATGATTTATTTAGCGGAGCAACCCTTGATGAGAAATGGGATAATTTTTATTCTGACATTGCCGCTTATATAGGTGATGGTAGCGATCCAACAAAATGTATTACCGTAATTGGAATAACGGATTATCTTTCAGTCGCCAACTATAATAAAGTAATATGTGATAATAAACTTCCAAATGGTGTTAAGTTCGTTTTGCCCAATGTTGAAATGAGAATACAACCCATCGCTGCGGATTCCCCTGTAAATATTCATTTTATATTTGATCCAGGTATTGTTGACTCTCTAGAAAGCCGATTCTTTTCTCAATTATCGTTTAGTCATGGTGGAACAAATTATTCTGCGGCACGAGATCAACTAATTCGTTTAGGGAGAAAATTAGATTCCAGTGTGGATGATATTACTGCTTACAAGAATGGCATTCAACAATTTGTACCATCACTTGACAGTGTTAAGGAAGTTTTTGAAAAAGACCCAGATCTAAGAAATTATACTATAATTGCAGTCTCTAATAGTAACAGCGATGGTGTGTCTGGAGCAACAAACCATAGTTCGTATTGCGAGACAGAGGGTGCGCCCTCACAATTGACGCTTTTTAGACAATCTATTTATCAATTTGTAGATGCAATATTTTCAGCTAAACCAAGTGACATTAGGTATTTCTTAGGTGAAGGAACTAGAGATGATATTGAAACAGTAATAAGCAAGTGTGGCTCACTGAAGCCTTGTCTGCATGGATGCGATGCGCATACAAATTCTAAAATATTTGAGCCCGATGAACAACGGTACTGCTGGATTAAGTCAAATCCAACCTTTAATGGATTACGACAAGTCCTTTATGAACCTAAAGAGCGCGTCAGAATTGGTTCATTAAAACCAGAAGAAAAACCTAGCTATTATGTGATCGATCGAGTTGAAATTGAAGATAGTGATTTTCAAACATTACCCATCTATTTTAGTGATAAGCTTACTTGCATTATTGGTGGAAAGTCCACTGGAAAGTCAATATTACTTCATAATTTAGCCACCGCTGTAGATCTAAAACAAGTTTTACAAAAAAATCAAACTGCAAAAACTAATGTAAAAACACTGAATCAGCTAAAAGTTTTCTGGGCAGATGGAGCAGTTAATTCCACAGGGGCGCAAGAAATTGATGCCCATAAGATTATTTATATTCCACAAACTTATCTTAATCGGCTAAGTGATGAAAATGAAGAGGTAACCGAGATAGATAAAATCATCCAAGATATTATATTAATTAATCAAGATACAAAGCGCATATATGATGAGGTTCAAGGGCGATACGGGAATATAAATCATCATTAGATAAAACAATCTATGATTTGCTTGATTCAAAAAGGAAACTTTCTGAAATAGAATCCACAAGAAAAGAACTTGGGACAGAAGAAGGAATAAAAAGTGAAATAGGAAAACTGCAAACTCAAAAGGAAAAACTATCTCAAGAATTGGCGTTGTCTGAAGAAGATATTAAACGCTATGATGAGGCTGTAGCGCAGATTCGTTCCATTACCATCAAAATTAAAATAATTGAATCCGAGATTATATTCTTTAGTGGCATAGATTCTGTTGTTGAAGCAAGATCTTTTTCAATTGATCTATCTGATGAAACCAGAGCAGTATTTGCTGCGGCTATTGAGAAAGCCATACAAGCGGCAAATTCTTCATGGAATAATACTAAAACTGAAATCTTGAATGAATTAACCAAAAAGAAACAAGGTTTGGAGATAGAAATAACAGAACATCAGAAAACCGAGGCTGCTTTGCATGACAAGATTATTGGAAACGAGGCGCTTTCAAATTTATCTCAATCTATTCAGACAGAAAATGCAAAACTTGAAGATTTTAAAATGCTGGATAAACAATTTAATGATGAAAAGGCTAAGTATAGTTCACTAATGAGTCAGGTGGCACAATCCATGCTTTTTTATAAAAGCCAACATGATAAATATGCAATGGCAGTAAATGATAACCCTGATTTATCTGCAAGTGATTTGGAGTTTTCTGTTGAAACCCCTTTCAGGAAAGATGCTTTCTGTGAAAAAATCAAGCTTATTTCTGATAAGCGAACTTTAAAATCTATCATTGATATTGATAACTTTAGACCGGAAGATTACACATTGGAAACGCTTACAACATTATTGAATTCTATTTTAAATGGTAATCTTCCACTAGTAAAAAATAATACTAGCGAAACAGCTCTTAGGGACATTTTAACAGACTGGTATAACATTACTTATAGCGTAAAAATGGATGGAGATCCAATAGAACTTATGTCACCCGGAAAAAAGGCGTTAGTTTTGCTAAAATTATTAATTAGTCTTGCAGATAGTAAGTGTCCCATATTAATTGATCAGCCCGAAGATGATTTAGATAATCGGTCGATATTTGATGACTTAATTCCGTTTATTAAAGAAAAAAAGAAAGAACGCCAGATTATTGCAGTTACCCATAATGCTAATATAGTATTAGGTAGTGATGCTGAAGAAATTATTGTTGCAAATCAACGTGGGAAGAATTCACCAAACAAAGCATTCCGTTTTGAATATCGATCCGGTGCCATCGAGGATGATTTGCCTATACTCAATTCTAGAAACCAAGTAGATGATGGGATTTTAAATCAACAGGGAATTCAGCAGCATATTTGTGATATTCTCGAGGGTGGAGAGAAAGCATTTGATTTGAGAAAGAATAAATATCGGATATGAATATGGCATCTTTTTTCACCTAACTTCTCATCATAATTTGTCGAAATCTGTCGTATGTGAGACTGGAAGTATAAATTTGCCATTGCGGTAATCTTATGCTTCTTTTTAGTGTGGCGAACTAGTAATACTAACCAAACTTACCAATTGATTAACCCATGTCAATTCCTCCGTCCCCTTGACACCCTAAAAATTACAAATTAAACCAAGACTTTTTGTTTTGTGCGTATATGCAATGCGGGTCTGCAAAAAATTTTCTATAGTGAATGAACTACTTCTCAAAATATAGAAGGAGCCGGCAAAGATAAAGAAGAAGTAAAATTTATGAAACATTGTGAATTATATTTTCTATCCATAATACGATCATGCTTGTATTATAATTTGCAAAGGAGATGATGGTGTATGCAGCACCGCGTTGTTACCGAGTATTCTAACGAATTACATCAACTGCTGGTTTCCGTATCAAAACATTTTTATTTTGGCAGTGACGGCAATGTAAGATACCAGGAAAAACCCATGGATGTAAATATAAAAAATTGTTACAAATCCAGGAAAGAGCACCTTGTATACTATATTTTACGGGACCACTTCAGCGGGACCTTCACTTTCCAGATTGCTACCACCAAAAGACTTGTCCCTCTTGCCGATTTCTTGCATTATGCCTGGAGTGAAGATGTGGGAGAAGAAAAATTCATCTGGGGGATGCCCGACTTTATTTTCATACCCCAGATGATTACCATGGACGGGCTCTTTTCCGGATTGAACAATATTCATGTTAATCCCTTGCATCCTCCCAGTGGTTTTGCTTCGGGAATTAGAATCATCAGGGATATTGAAGATAGTCTGTCTTTCTTTATGAACAGAACCGTAGACCATAGATTGGAGGGCATGAGCAAATTACGGTTTGAAGTATATGACTACCTCATTAATTCATCTTATCGAGATAACATATTTGTTAAATGGCAGACAAACCTGCCTTCCGAAGGGCATCCCAGAATTGTGCCCCCTTATCCCGATTTTATCCGCCTCTTTTCTAAAGGTGACGCCGGGAACTCCGGTTTGGTCCTGGTGGGTAAGGAACAGAAGGACAAGGGTGTTCAACAGGAAAAGCAAAAGCTGAAAAAGAAAAAAGCAGCCCCTGATTATCCCTCATTTTCCGAGGAAAAACTCAGCCAAGCCCAAGAATTGATCTATGACGCTTGGGAAGAACCGAACAGGCAAAAATGCCTTGCCTTGGCCCGTAAAGCATTGCGCATTTCGCCTTACTGTGCCGATGCCTATAATCTGTTGGCTGAAAAAAGCGAATCCATGGAAGAACGTCAGGATTTATACCAAAAAGGGGTACAAGCCGGTCGCACAGCCTTGGGGGATTTATTTTTTAAAAAACATGCCGGCCATTTCTGGGGATATCTTGAAACCCGGCCTTATATGAGGGCTTTGGCTGGTTTGTCGGAATGTCTTTGGAAGAACGGGCAGCGACAGAAAGCTATCGGAAACTATCAAAAGATGTTGCAATTAAATCCCAACGATAACCAGGGAATCCGCTACATTTTGATCAACTGCCTGCTGGCCGAAGCAATGGATGGGGAGGCTGAAAAACTCCTGTCGGAGTATCAGGAGTCATCATGCTTTATGTTATACAGTCAGGCCCTCTTGTCCTTTCGGAACTTAGACCGTGGCAAGTCCACCAAGCGTCTAAAGCAGGCCATTGACTCCAACCGATATGTGCCTAACTACTTGTTAGGGTTAAAGCGCATTCCCTGGTTTCTTCCTGCTGGATATTCGTGGGGAAGTGAGGAAGAGGCTGTCTTATATGCTTCTGACGCCTATGATGTGTGGAAAGATACGTCGGGTGCTTTAGATTGGCTGGCTGATGAAATTAAGAATGGTCCCATGGAGAATTAAACACTTCCACTGGTTGAATAAAATAACCGAGAAAATAAAGAGCAAAGTAGTTGTCAAACTTTAAAGAATTGATATAATAAAAAGTAGGGAAAGTAGGATTTTTTGAATAACAAGGAGGTTTTAAAAATGGCTACAAACCAGCCGATTGTAGATAATGCCAAAATTATGGCAAAAGGTCAGGTAACAATTCCCAAAGATATACGGGACATGCTCAAATTAGCTGAGGGTGAAAGAGTGACATTCATTTGCCAGGGCGATTATGCTATTGTTATGAACTCTGCTATTTATGCAATGAAAACCCTTCAAAAAGAAATGCAAGGAAAATTTGAAGCTGTGGGAATCAACTCGGACGACAATATAAATGATTTGGTTAAAGAAATACGGCAGGAGATTGAAGGTAGATGAGGATAATGGTTGATACCAATATCATTATTTCTGCCATTCGCAACCCCAATGGAACTCCCTTTGCCGCTTATGCAAAAGCGGCTCAACCACCATATAAAATTGTCTTGTGTGATCAAATTGTTGATGAAGTACGAAAAGTTTTTAATAGGAAATTCCCTGATAGTGTACCTTTGATAGAAAGATTTTTTACGTGGGCACTTTTTGAAGTAGTAAGCACGCCCAGTCAAGAAGAAGTGAACGAAAAAGAAAACATGATTAGGGATGTAAACGATAGGCCTATACTTAGAGCGGCATTAATGGCAAAGGTGGATGTCTTGATTACAGGGGATAAAGATTTTTTGGAATCTGGTATAAAAATCCCCAAAATCGTAACAGCGGCAGACTTTATAAAGGATTTTTAGTAAAAATAGCCTGCATCTAAATTGATCACACATTACATACATATGAGCTACAGTGGCCCGAGAGGGTCATTTTTGCTATCAAGAGAAAGTAGCGGTCTTCGGTTTGGTTACCGGAGACCGCTTTGTTGTTGGGTTCTGACATCCAGTGTGGTCGAAACCTGCGATTACGCTCATGACTTCGACTCGGTAAGCGAATCGAACTTATATGAGCTATAAAGGCTGGTTATTGATTTGTGCATACTTGACGTAGGAGTCCTTTGTAGGAATGATTGTTTCCCCGTCCAGTTTGGCTACTTTAATGCTTACCCATAATAGTTGTGTAATGTTGTCATAGGTGATTTCGTTGATATATTGCCTCAACAAATGGGATTGTGCCTCCTTCGGGATTTCCCTTATGTTTCGGACGAAGTCCTGAAGTTGGCCGACCACTGTACCAAGTGATGCAGTATCTTTAATATCAGCAGCGTCAATGGCATCAAGCAGTGTAGATTTCTTAGTGTTAAGCTGCTGAAGCTCCGTCTCAAGTTCATTTAAGTAGTTATTCAGTTTACCTGGGTCGGGAACCCTGTCAATGTCTTTTTGTAAAAGCTCAATACGCCGAAGAGAGAAGCTTATATCATTCTCGGTTTGTTGTAGATCGAAACGGAGATTCTTAAGTTTCTCTCCCAATTGCCGTTTAACCTCTTCTTCTAGAGTTCCGGGCAAAGATAGAATAATGAATTCCTTGATAAGCGTATCAATGACCAAATCTTCAAGATAATCTTTCTTGAAAGCCTGGAACTGGCATACCGTATTCCCTTTGCGCTGATATGCCCCACAGACATAATAACGGCGGATGTTGCGATAACCGCCACGTCCGCCGCCTTGACCACTTACCATATTACTGCCGCACCTTGGGCATTTAAAGAGGCCTCGTAGAATATAAGGAGAGCCAGTAGCTACGAATGGACTACTGGCTCTTATTCGCTGCTGGCTCTTGGTTTTTACAAGGTTGAACATCTCCTGGGTGACCAATGCCGGGTGAGCATTTGTAACTCTGATCCACTGGTCCTCCGGCTTGTATTTCTTTCCCGGTGTTTGATAGTCCTGTTTGTTCCAAACCCGGTTGCCGATGTAGGCTTCGTTATGGAGGATATGCCAGATGGTAGTGTAACTCCATTTATCGCCGCTGGGACAAGGTATGCCTTCTTCATTTAGTAATCGGGCGATCTTTTTATAACCCATACCTTCATATACGTATAGGTGGTAGATACGCTTGACGGTGGCAACTTCCTCTTCAGATCCAGGTACCCATATTGACTTGATAACGCCATTATGATCAAAGCGGTGGTTGCGGTAGCCATAAGGAGCAGAACCACCATTATGAAAGCCACGGCGGGCATTTTCCACCATACCTTTACGGGTTTCGTTTGCCAGATTCATATTGTAGAACTCTGATATAACTTCCAACATTCCTTCAAGCAGGAACCCATGAGGCGTGTCCGAGTCGGTCTGCTCTGTTACAGAATAAACGTGAACACCATGTTTCTTTAAAAGTGCCTTGTAAACAACATGATCCTCCCTGGAGCGGGAGAAACGGTCAAACTTGTGAACGACGATGCCCTCGAAGTGACGGTTTTGTTTCTTTGCAATAGCGATCATCTTTTGGAAGGCTGGCCTGTCAGCGGTTTTGGCTGACTTGCCCTCATCAACGTATTCAGCAACGAGTTTCCAGCCCTTATCCTGGCAAAATTTACAAATTGCTTTTAGTTGGGCGGGGATTGATAGTTCTTTTTCTGCTTGTTCTTTTGAAGAAACCCGGGCGTAAGCGGTCACTCGGATTTGGTTCATGTGATTCCCTCCTAAGAAAAAGTAAAACCCCGAAGACGTTCAGCCTTACGGGGTTTGTTATTATTCTTAAATTAGCAATAATAGCTTATAGTTGTTATTAAGACCTAATGTGTAACCAGTTTTTCATAGATTTAACCAGTTTCTTTATAACCATATGATCATGTCCCTTATAAACTGCCTTAGCGAGACCATAATGTTTTATCCTCGCTTCTTCTTCTGTAATAGGTTCAAAATCACTGAAGATACTTTTATTTGCTAAGTTGAATGCCTCTTCAAAGAACAGATAAATCCAACCATCTCTTTTCCCACCCCTGTTTACATTACAAGTCTTTTTCTCTTTTCCGGAAATATAGGTAAAATACTTCATATACTGGGTTTTCTCTTCTTTCTCAAAATGTAAGTTTTCTTCATCTAACGCTCTCTCTAGATGTTTCATATTCAAATAGTAAAATTCGGTCATTATATTTCCTCCCTAAAATGTAATTACTCAATAGGCATTGCTAAACTGCTAAGTGCTACTTAAACTTATTGTATCTTGTTTCTTAAATTAATGACAAGTATATTATCATCCCTCCTTAAAGAAGCCCCTTCTCTTTAAAGCTGACAAACTTACCGTCTCCAATTATGATATGATCCAGAACTTCAATCCCCATAATCTTTCCTGCATCAGCAAGCCGCCCGGTTATATCTATGTCCTCACGGCTTGGTGTGGGTTCTCCGGAAGGATGGTTGTGTACAAGGATTATGGCAGCGGCGCTATTCTTGACAGCGAATTTAAACAGTTCCCGAGGATGTACCTGGGAAGAACTCAAGGTACCGATTGATACAGTTTCTATTCTAAGTACTTGGTTTTTGGTGTTCAGCAACATTACTCGAAAGTGCTCACGGTCAAGGAAGCGCATTTCAGCCATTACAAGGTTGGCAATATTGTTGCCGCTCAGTTTCCCTATCGGGAAATGAATAGTTTTTTCTTGCCAAAGGGAGCGGTAATCTGAGACAATAATTGACGTGTGCAGCCGGAGGTTGCGCCGACAATCATTATGTCAGGAGCAGCGAGACCGACAAAATAAAAAGGAAGACGTTAAGGGCTGCAACCCCGTCTTCCTTTT
>NZ_JAKOAV010000012.1 GCF_029478095.1 Pelotomaculum isophthalicicum JI
AGTTGCAGTACACCTCGGGTAAAGGGTAGGCAGATTCCCAAAGTGGAATCGTGATTGTCTACCCTTTATCTTTGTTCCCAGGGTAATTGATTCATTTTGTTCGGACATGAGCCGCGTTATTTGTCACAGGTTTCTGTTTTTAGTAACTGTTTAGGTAGGTGTAGAAATAAAATGGAGAATATAGTATAGTAATAATAGTATACTTAGATAGATAATAAACATTTTTAGAAAGGGAGTTAAGTGGCCTTGAAGTTTTCGACACGAGCGCGGTACGGCCTGCGCGCTATGGTAGATCTGGCTCAAAACTACACCCCCAACGAACCTATCGCGCTCGTCCGGGTTGCGGAAAGAGAAGGAATATCCGAGGGGTATTTGGAACAGCTGGTGACTTTCTTGCGCAAGGGGGGACTGGTTCGGAGTGTGCGGGGAGCTCAGGGAGGCTATCTACTTACCCGGGAACCGGCCCGGATTACGGTCGGTGAAGTGATCAGGTGTCTGGAAGGGGCTTTGGGGCCGACCGATTGTGTCAGCGAAGATGATCCGGAATCATGTGTGCGTGCCGACACTTGCCCGACAAGGATAATGTGGGAAAGAATCAGAGATTCTATTGCTCATGTTTTGGACAGCACCACATTGGAAGACCTGTGCCAAGAAGCTGAAAAGATACGTCTTTCGCGAGAAGCTAATATGTACTATATCTAGATCTAGCGTTAGTATTTAGGGGAATAACCGGACACCTGCATAAATAATTATAAAGGATAATAATATTAGTTCCATCAACAGTAAAGCAATTGGTTAAATTATGTATGGAGAGGTTAATAATGTTTAGTCAACTTAGAAGGTATATCAGGAGTATTATGCGGCGCGATCCCGCCGCCAAGTCCGCGTTGGAAGTAATTCTTTGTTATCCGGGTTTTCACGCCGTAGTCATACACCGGGTGGCGCATTTTTTTTATCGGCATGGTTGGTTTTTAACGGCCAGGTTAATTTCACAGTTTGCGCGTTTTCTCACCGCTATTGAAATTCACCCCGGGGCGAAAATAAGCGAAGGTTTATTTATCGACCACGGAGGGGGAGTAGTGATTGGTGAGACTGCCGAGATAGGTAGGAATGTTACTATTTATCAGGGAGTAACCCTGGGTGGAACTGGAAAAGAAAAAGAAAAGAGGCACCCCACCATTGGTGATAACGTCGTGATCAGTACCGGCGCCAAGGTGCTTGGCTCGTTTACCGTGGGAGACAATTCCAGGATTGGGGCCGGTTCAGTTGTTTTAAAGGCTGTTCCGCCGAACAGCACGGTGGTCGGTGTCCCAGGCAAAGTTGTAGCCCGGAACGGCCAGAAATTGGCGCTAGTTGATGAAGCCGATATTGATTTGCGGCACGACCTGCTTCCCGACCCCGTAGCGGAAATGATGTCAAACATGCAGGCGAATATTGAATTGCTTGAACAACGGGTTAAAGCGCTGGAAAACAAGGACTAATTGTATAAATACTCCCGGGTAAGGGGCAGGTCGTTGTTCAACCCATTCGAGAATAGAATCTGGTGAACATTTAAGCCGCTGACACGGAAAGAAGAGGCGCAGGAACGAAGGTACAGGCGCCACATCCGCACAAAACGTTCATCGTACATGTCCCGTATTTTGTCGGTGTGTTTATCAAATCCTTCCGCCCAGCGCTCCAGTGTCATGGCGTAATGCATCCGTAAACTTTCTATATCTAAAACATGAAAATCATAATCGGGCAATAGACTGATTACTTCGCGCAAGGAAGGGATATACCCCCCGGGGAAAATATACTTTTTTATCCAACCATTGACCGGCCCTTCTTTGGTATGCGTTATAGTATGAAGCAAGGCTAAGCCGCCTTCTTTCAGGAGTTTTTTCAATGTCATCATGAACTGGGGATAGTTTGCCTGACCAACATGTTCGAACATCCCGACGCTGGCAATTTTGTCAAAAGCAAGCCCTTTACCGGCCAGTTCCCGGTAATCCATCAACTCGACTTCCACCTGATCTTTAAGACCCAGTTCCGTAATCCGGCGCTGGGTTTCCTGATATTGTTCACGGCTCAAGGTGATTCCCACCGCTTTTGCCCCGTAAATCTGGGCGGCGCGGAGAATCAGCCATCCCCAGCCGCTGCCGATGTCAAGAAGAATTTCCCCGGGGCGCAACTGTAACTTTTTCAGCACGTGGTCAATTTTTTGAATTTGGGCTTGAGTCAGGGAATCTTCAGCATTTTGGAAATAAGCGCAAGAATAACTCATTGTTTCATCCAGCCAGAGGGAGAAAAAATCATTGCCTAAATCGTAATGATGCCGGATGTTTTCCTTTTGTTCGCGTAAGGAAGCTGAATGCGTCCGGCGTGAAAAGATTTTGGTCAGGATTTGCCGGCCCCGGTTTTCCCCGTTTAACTCCATACTGGAGCCGACCAGTTTGATGATATCGTCCAGATCCCCGGTGATATCAATCAAACCGTCCATGTAAGCCTCACCAAACGCCAGCACCGGGTCTTTAAGCATTTGCTTGTAAGGAATTTTTCCGTGAAAAATCACCTTAACGGAAGGAGTATCACCGCCGTAGTGTTCAGTCGTACCGTCCCAATAGGAAACTTCAAAAGCGCCGGCCTTAGCCTGGTTGAATAAATTTTGGAGCAAACGCTTTTGCATGAACCGTCACCTTCCATATTAGTAACAAAATTTAGGTTTCCCGCTGTCAGTCTCCTTTATGTGTTCCCAAAGCGTTCGAGATAAATTCTTGAATTGCCTTAAAATATTGCCTTAAGCCCACGTACATAATATCGTTATGGCCCGCGTCAGGGATGGTAACCAGTGTCTTGCTGGTAGTCCCTAAATTTTCATATAGGTCCAAGGCTTCTTCATATGGAACAATATAATCATCTTTTCCGTGAATAACTAAAACAGGTATTGAAATATTTTTAACCAAATCCAGGCATTCCTGATCAAACTGGCGCAGGGTAACTTCTTTGGGGAAGTGGTCAAGGTGTTTCATGATTCTGACCACGTTGGCAAAACCGCTTTCAATAATCATACCCTTAATTGCATCCGGGTATTGATTAGCCAGTTCCAAGGCGGAAATGCTGCCTAAGGACCTGCCCATCACCCATAATTCTTGCTGGAAACCACGGTTCGATATTTCTCTTGTTGCAGCTGTAAATATGGATTTTGCGTCATGACACACATTAGTAAAGGAAGGAGTGCCTCCGCTGGCGCCATATCCGCGGTAGTCCGCCACCACCAGGTTAAGTCCCAGTTGGTTGTAAACCGGCGCGATATCATCGTAGTCGCTGACCACTTCCCCGTTGCCGTGAAAGTATATAACCCAGGGTTGGTTGGCGCCGCCGACGTAAAAGCGGGTCGATACAAAAACGTCTTTATCCACCGGTACGTTCAAATCAAAGGCGTTTTCCGGACATGGGCTAAAATCTTTACGCGGATAGAAAATCAGATTTAATATCGGAGGCAAATCAATCAGTGTGTAATCCGGCATAATACTTTCAACTCCCAAAAATGTTAATTCATACTGGTATTTTTAAAATCATGGTACTAAAATATAACAAGGAATTCAAGGACTAATCATCGAAAATTCAATTTACCGCGGCATTAGAAAATATTCATTGGCAGTACCGGTTAAGGAGATGAAAAAAACGCGAAAATTAAAAACGACATTGAATAATAACGGTATACTTCTGGAAGCCTGCCTGGACATGCCTGACGCGCCCGGCGGTCCATGCCCGGGGGTGGTGTTATGCCATCCCGACCCGCGTTACGGCGGTGACATGACTAACAATATAATTATGGCGGTTAGCTGGGCGCTTACCGAGAAGGGAATTGCCGGCATGCGCTACAATTCCCGCGGCGTCGGCCGGAGCCGGGGTTTTTTTGGCGGGGGCGTGCCGGAGCAGGATGATGCCCGGGCTGCTTTATCTTTTCTTGTCCAACAGAAAGAAATCGATTCAGGCCGGATTGGTATCATGGGGTACTCTTTTGGCGGAAGAATTGCTTTGCCGGTAGGCGGCGGCTGCAATGAAATCAAAGCGATCGCCGGCGTGTCCCCGGTTGTTCCGCCGGATGTTCTGATTGATTGCGCAAAGCCCAAGTTGATCGTCTGCGGCTCGGAGGACGATGTTGTTTCTACCAGTCTGGTTTTGCAGGAAGCCGCCAAAATGAGCGAGCCCAAGACCGTTGAGGTGATTCCCAATGTTGACCATTTCTGGTGGGGCTATGAGGAAAAAGTAGCGGAGCTGGTGGCGGAATTTTTTGTGAACGCACTAGGCCGGTCCGGTTGAGGGCGGGTTTTTAAAGTTTATTGATCCCGATAAAAATTAATAGGACCCCGAGTATGACTGTTGCCATTCCGGCCGGTGATATTTTCCCGGCGAGGCCGATCAAACCAAGGCTGGTTACAGCAATAAACACCGTGGGTCCCACCAGCGCCAGCGCGGCGTTTATTTTAAACGCGGTTTCCACCCGCCCGTATTTCAACATCAACATAGCCGCCGTAAATTCGATAGTGGCGGACAGCACTCTAATACCCGCCATGCCAAAAACGATTTTTTCCGTGATGAAAAACAGTAGATTCACCTCCACCTTAGAGCTTACATAGATTTCATATGCTCCAGGGGCGGCTTAAATGACTGTTCTTAATAAATTCTCTTTAGGCGGCTAACTGTCCGCTGTTTCCCGGCCTGCCGGCACGGCGACCAGCATACCCACCACGCCCAGTGCCGCTGCGAAGAACATTACTCCGCGGTAACCCCATCCCTGGGCGATCAGGCCGCCGAGCAAGGGACCCACGGCGTTGCACAGGTTTAATGTGGATTGAAAAATGCCTCCCGCTGTACCGCGCTCCTCACCGCTTTTGAGGATTATCAGCAGGGCGCCGACGTAAAGACAGGACCAGGCCACACCCAATAGCGCCTGGACTACGATCAGGGAAAACCGGCCGGAGGCGAAGGCAAAAGCGACAAATACGATAACAGATAAGACCTGTCCGATAGCGAATACTTTATATTCAGAGAATTGCTCCAGATAACGCATTACAATGAATTGTACAGCAAAGTTGACCCCCCATAGGATGCCGATCCAAAACTGGTCCATACCCACTGAAACCATGTAGAGGGGAAGGATAATCCAGACGGCAGTGGCGCCCAGGTGCCGCAGGAATACCGCCAGGTAAACCCGGTGGCCCCGCCGCGCCACTTCCCAAAGATTGGGCGGCGCCGGTGAGTTGAGCGGCGGTGTTTCCCGGAAAGCCAGGGAAAGAAAAAATGCCAGCAGGCAAACCAAGAAGCTTAGCAGAAAAAGCATGTCAATATTGCCCACCACGGCTGCCGCCAGGGCGCTGAAGATCCAGCCCAGGGAGCCGTAAGAGCTGTATTTGCCCATGTCCACACCTGATTCGAACGCATAAGCGATAGTTGCCGCGGTGGTGATACCCAGCGCGAACCCTACCGCACCCCGTGTTGCCATCAAAATGAAGACATTATCGGCCAGCAGTTGGGCTGCGAAAGCCGCACTGCTGATCAGAAGGCCCCACCGTACAAAAAGGAGCCTTCCGGTGCTGTCGGATTTCCAACCTGATAATAGGGAAGATATTAAAAAAGCAGCCCCATATGCCGCGCCCACCAGACCCACCTGAAAGTCGGAAGCCCCTAACTGGGCGCCGAGCAGGGGAATAAAGATAATAGAGCCTTGAATGGCAAAGCTGAGAAAAAAGTTTACCAGTCCGAACAACCACAAGCGGGATTGTTCTTCGCCGATCTCGTTATCCAAATTAATACTCCAATCTCCAACATTGATATTAGTTCATTTTAACAGCCTGCCCGGCCGGTGTCTACAACAGGTGTAAAATCCCTTACCTTGGCTGCAGGCGATAAAATGGGCGACAGGTCTTTTTCATTAAATGCTTTATGTGGTAAAATTTTATTTAGTCAGATTTTATTGACATAATTTATTATAAAACAAATCTTAACGGAGGTGTCTATTCAGATGTCGGTGTCAACCGGGGAAAACACTTATGAAACCAGGGAATTTCAAGCAGAAGTAAAGCAGATCCTAGATATTGTCGTAAATTCGCTTTACACAGACCGTGAAATATTTCTACGCGAGTTAATCTCCAACGCTGCCGACGCCCTGGAAAAATTCCGGTACGAGAATCTAACCAACAAGAATGTAAAGGATGAGGAACTACCGCTCGAAATCACCATTGAGCTGGACGATAAGGAGCACATTCTGACCATAACCGATACCGGGATTGGCATGACCAGGGAGGAGTTGATCGAAAACCTGGGCACCATAGCGCACTCGGGTTCAAAAGCATTTATTAAGCAAATGGCTGAAGCCAATCAGAAAGATTTGAATCTAATCGGCCAGTTCGGTGTGGGATTTTACGCCGCGTTTATGGTGGCCAAGAAAATCCGGGTGCTGTCACGTTCGTACCAACCCGACGCGGCAGGCTGCGAGTGGGTTTCCGATGGCATTGGCAATTACACCATCGGTACGGCGACGGATTTGCCGCGAGGCACTAAAATCATCCTGGAGCTTAAGGACGACGCTCATGAATTTGCCGGAGTTGAGACTATTAAAAGGATCATCAAGCAATATTCCAGCTTCGTACCTTTTACAATCCGTGTTAACGGTGAGCAAATCAACACCGTTCAGGCGATCTGGACACGAAATAAAAATGAGATCAAGGAAGAAGAGTATAACGAGTTTTATAAGTTTATCGCAACAGCATACGATGAGCCGCTTTACCGGCTGCATTTCTCCGCCGACGCGCCGCTGGCCATTAACGCTCTTTTATTTGTGCCGAAGCAGAATTTTGAGCGTTATGGTTTCAGCCGGACGGAGCCCGGTGTCAATCTATACTGCCATAAAATCTTGATCCAGCAGCAAGCCGAAGGGATCCTGCCGGAATGGCTGCGTTTTGTAAAGGGAGTTGTAGATAGTGAAGACATTCCGCTGAACATTTCCCGTGAAACCATGCAGGACAGCACCATGGTATCCAGGTTGCGTAGGGCTGTTACCGGCCGGTTCCTCAGGTTCCTTAACGAACAGGCGAAGGCCGATCCGGACAAGTATGAAGAGTTTTGGAAACAATTCGGCTTCTTCCTTAAAGAAGGGATTTCCAGCGACTTTACCCACCGGGATGAACTAGCCAAGCTTCTGCGGTTTGAGTCTTCCAAATCGGAGCCGGGTAAGTTAATATCATTGGCGGATTACACACAGCGAATGAAGGAAGGACAAAAAGACATATATTATATTAACGGTCCCACCCGGGAAATTATTGAAGCCGGCCCTTATCTGGAGGCTTTCCGGGCCCGTGACCTGGAAGTCATCTACACGCATGAAGCTGTCGATGACTTTGTCCTGAGCAATTTGATGGATTATGAAGAAAAGAAACTGGTGTCCGCCGATCAGGCTGAGCTGGATCTCCCCGCGCTGGACGAGAAGCTTGACGGGGAGCAGCTTGACAATGAAACGGTTCAATCGTTGACAGGATGGTTGAAGGAAATACTGGGGAATAAAGTTACCGAGGTCAAGGAATCAAAGCGTCTCATCAACAGCCCCGCGGTTATTTTGAATCAGGACGGCATGATGACCAGCAGCATGCAGCGGGTGATGCAGGCGGTAAACAGAGACCTGGGCGCTATTGGCAGGAAGATGCTGGAGATTAATCCGCGGCATGAACTAATCAAGCGCCTGGCCGCGCTGCGTGAAAAAGACGAAAAATTTGCCCGCCTGGCGGCGGAGCAGATCTACGACAACGCCTTGATTTCCGCCGGGCTGATGACTGACCCGCGCGACATGGTAAACCGCATGTATGATATCCTGGAGCGCGCCCTGGCGTAGTGAACTTGATTGGGGACATTCCTCCGACCCCAAAGTCAGGCTTTAAAGGGAGGTGTGTCCCCTTTCTCAATAGGGGGACATTCCTCGGCCCCAGAGTAAGGCTCAAAAGAGAGGAGTGTCCCCTTTCCTATTCACAGGTGAAAGGAGAAGCCTAAATGCAAAAACCGGAAAAAGTTTTTGACGGCGTTTACCTCGTGGGCGGACAGGACTTGACTGATATGAGAGATTGTTGCGTTTACCTTGTCGACGGGGGCAGCGAACTTGCTCTGATTGATGCCGGCCTTGGTTATTCATGCCGGTCGATATTGGACAATATAAAGAAACTGGGGTTTGACCCTTCCCTGTTAAAGTATGTAATTGCCACCCACGGGCATATCGACCACATTGGCGGCCTGAGCCACTTCCAATCGCTCGGCGCGAAGATAGTGGGTCACGAAGTGGAGCTGGACGCCATTTCCAAAGGCCTGGCCCATTTGACTGCGGCATCGTATTACAGGGTAAATTACCAGCCCGTCAACGTTGACGTTGTTCTTAAGGGAGAAAAGCAGGATATAACAGTCGGGGAACGCACTCTTCACTGCCTGTTCACCCCGGGGCACACTCCCGGCGGGATCAGCCCTTATGTTGACCTCGACGGTTGCAGGATTCTGTTCGGTCAGGACATCCACGGGCCTTTTAACGCGTCCTGGGGTTCGGATATTAAGAAGTGGATCGCTTCGATGAAAAAGCTGATTGACTTGAAGGCTGATATATTATGTGAAGGACATTTCGGTGTTTATAAGCCGGCGGCAAAGGTGCGGCAGTATATTGAACATTACCTGGACCAATATGACTGATGAATAAATAACAAGGACTTATCGCAAAAGAAGGCTGGGTGCTTCTTAACGGCGGGAGGCCGGCCGGTGTTATGGAAGCGTCGGCAAAAGGCGCCAGGGAAAACGGCGGGATGACCGTGGGTGATTAAAGAAATTGCATTTTAAAATTCATTCTGATAGTATAATGTTGTAAACGCTGGGAAAGGGACAGGTAACAAGGAATGAGGATTAGCTAATTCTGGAACCAATAATTCTTTGCGAATTGCATGGGCAATTCTGTTCCGGGATGGGTTATCCTCGTGTGTATACATGTGCCCTTTTTGAAAGCGTACTTAATGCTGGTATTTATTAGTACGATTTTTTATATGGGTAGTTATTATTTAAGATTTAACGAGGATAGTCCTTCCGAAAATATGTGTTCGGGAGGATTTTTTATGTTGGTGTTACATGCTTATAACACGAAAAAATCTTATGGTGACAGGGTCATCGTCGCATTCGATGATTTGAGGATATATTATGGAGAGAGGATAGGAATTGTTGGTGCGAACGGCGCCGGCAAAACTACACTGTTAAATCTTCTGTCGGGCCGGTTGCAGCCGGACGAGGGTTCCGTGGAGTGGTATGCCCGGCTTTCATATATTGAACAGGAATGGAATCAAGGGGTGACGCCGAACGAAAAACTCGCCGGGGAATTTATGGTCAGCGGTATTACAGGAAATCATGCCAGTGGTGGTGAAAAGACAAAACTTAGAATCGCGGCCGGCTTTGATGAAAACGCCGGCATACTGTTCGCTGATGAGCCTACGGCTAATTTAGATCTGGAAGGGATAAAGGTTCTGGAAAAAAAGCTGGCGAATTTTAGAGGAGCCTTGCTGCTTGTTTCACACGACCGGGAACTACTTGATCATTTGTGTGACAAGATTGTTGAAATCCAGGAAGCGAAACTGCATGTTTATAAGGGCAATTACTCTTCTTATCTTTGCCGGCGGGAAGCCGCTTACAAACTGCAGCTTTTTGAATACCGGCAATATGTTCAAGAGAAAAAAAGGCTTAAAGAGACGTTGGCCGAGCGACGCGGTAAGGTTAAAAAGGTCAGGAAGGCTCCAAAAAGAATGGGTAATTCCGAAGCTCGCCTGCATAAAAGAAGTTCGACGGAAATCCAGAAAAAGTTGAACAAGACAGTTAAAGCCTTGGAAACCAGGCTGGATAAAATCGAGGTTAAAGAAAAGCCGGCATCGTCTCCCCGTGTAAAAATAACCATCAATCAATCTGCGGAGCCACATGCCGGGATCGTGGCGCAAGGGGAAAATATCAACCTTTATTTCGGCAGCAGATGTATTTTTGAAAAGGCTTGTTTTACGATACCCAGAGGTAAAAAAACGGCGTTGGTTGGGCCGAATGGTTCCGGCAAAACCACCCTCGCTAATATAATCGCCAGCGGCGCTCCGGGTGTAAGACTCGCGCCGGGCTTGAAAACCGGTTATTTCAGACAGGATCTAGCGGTTGACCTTGATTTTCAAAGGACGGTTTTAGAAAGCGCCATTCAGAAAAGTGTCCTGCCGGAGCCGATGGTCAGGATAATTCTGGCGCGTCTTCTTTTCAAAGGTAACGACGTTTATAAAAAGGTATCGTCGTTGAGTGGCGGGGAAAAGGTAAAGCTTTCGCTGGCGAAAATATTGGTCAGCGACGCAAATTTTATCATCATTGACGAGCCGACAAACTATCTGGATGTCCTTTCGATGGAAGCGTTGGAGTCTGTGCTGTGTGATTATGAGGGGACATTGCTGGTAATATCCCACGACAGAAAATTTCTGAACAACGTAGCCAACCGGGTTCTGTTCATAGAAGACAGCAAAATTAAATCCTGGGAAGGCCGTTTAAAAGAATATTTTGATGAGCCTGGTATTGAGCCTGATATTAAAGAAAAAGAAACCGGGGAGATGGTTCTAAGGCTTAAACTCGCGGAAATAGCCGGCAAGATTGCCGGCTGTAAAGATGAACAGGAACGGATTCGTCTGGATAAGGAATACGCGTTGCTCTTGGATAAAGCGAAATATTTAAGTAGCAACACTGAGTAGCGCTTGTATTAAGAATTTGAATGATTGTCACAGTTGTACCCCTTGCTTCCATCAGGAGCGGGGGTATTTATTCTTTTTATGGTGACTGTAACAAGATTGCAACAAATGGAATATAGTGTAAAAAATGGATAACAACAATTATGAGGAGGATTATTAAATGGAAGAAGTAAATGTCGACGTTGAAGTGAATGAGTTGGAAGAGGTTTTGGAATCAATCAGAAGCTTAAGACCCGAGAGAAGCATAGGCCACTACTTTAAAGGCGGTAGTGGAATGGTAAGGGACAGTTTTTTTACCTTTAAACACCACGGGCACTATTACTGGGTTGTTTTTGTTTGTGGTTTAGAAACTTTTGCTTATAAGCGTATTACGCCGGAGTGGATTGAATTATATTCAAATTTGATCCTGCTGTCTCCGGAAGTGTTTGTTGTATGGGACAAGGAGCATAAAATAATAGAGTGGGCTGTTGAACAGGATAAAGTATGTGAATTTCCTGTTAAGAAGAATATGACACGGGCAACATAAGCATAAAAACTAATTATTATCATTGTAGACCCTGCTCAATAAGCAGGGTTTATTCATCGTGTGACTAGTGCGGCAGTCTCTTTTTTATTGTTTCTCATAAGTTTGTTTACGAAAGTTCAATATAAAATATATAATTTAATTTTAAGGAGACATTCATTTTTTTGATTTTAGTTTGGCTTAATTCAAAGATAAGGAGCGAATGAGATGAAACAAATCTGGGCGCCTTGGCGCAGCGTTTACATTGGCGGGGACCACGGGGACAAGTGTGTCTTTTGCGGGATCTTGGAATCTGAGCAGGACGAGGAAAACCTTGTTCTCCTACGGGGAGATAAGACGTTTGTAGTGATGAACCGCTACCCTTACACTAACGGACATGTGATGGTGGTGCCCAAGAGGCATGTTGGAGAAATTGAAGAATTAACCGAGGAAGAAATGTTGGAGCTTTTTAAAAACACTCAGAAAATGGTTAAAGCGCTGCGCGCTTTCAACCCGGATGGATTTAATGTCGGGGTCAATATCGGCAGAATTGCCGGCGCCGGAGTGCCTGGCCATGTCCATATCCATGTGGTCCCCCGCTGGGGCGGGGACACCAATTTTATGCCGGTGTTCGGTGATGTGAGGGTTATTTCCGAATCACTGGAAGTTACATACCAAAAGCTTAAGGATTCTATGGCAAAACTAAAATAATCCAAGAAAAATTATTCGTTGTCAGTTGGGTGGCTTGGGGGTTGTCCCTGGTATGATCACAATTTACGGTTTTCTGGAAAGAATAGTATATCTTAATGAAGAAACTCAATTCATCGTAGCCAGGCTTCAGGAAAAAGGAAAGAAAGAACTCACTACGGTGGTTGGGAATTTGGCCGGTATAAATCCCGGCGAATCTTTAAAACTCACCGGCATATGGGAGCACAACAAAAAATTCGGTGAACAGTTTAAGGTTGAGAAATTTGAAACTATCGTTCCAGCCACCGTAAATGGCATAGAGAAATACCTCGGTTCAGGACTGATCAAGGGTATCGGTCCGGTCATGGCCAGGCGTATCGTGAAGGTTTTCGGGCTGGATACCCTTGATATCATTGAAGACAATCCTGACAAACTGACTGAAGTGAATGGCATCGGCTTAAAGCGGGTCGCCATGATCACAAAAGCGTGGGAAGAACAAAAAGAAATCAAGGAAATAATGGTTTTTCTCCAGGGCCACGGGGTCAGCGCCACTTACTCCGCTAAGATATTCAAGAAATACGGGAGTGCTTCTATAGAAACAGTTAAAAGCAATCCCTACCGGCTGGCTTCCGATATTTACGGTATCGGGTTTATTACCGCCGACCGGATTGCCAGGAGCATGGGAATCGATCCCAACTCCGTGATGCGTGCTGAAGCGGGCGTCATCTATGTTTTGAATGAGCTCATGGCGGATGGGCATGTCTATTATCCTTTTGAACCTCTCTCGAACAAAGCCGTGGAAATGCTCCAGGTCAGCAAGGACGTGGTGGTTAACGCCATGGTGAAGCTGTTTGAAGAGAGGAGATTGGTCCGGGAAGAACCACTGGAACAAAACCAGGATGTTAAGACCGCTCACAATGCCGTATATCTGCCTCCACTTTACACGGCTGAGGCCGGACTGGCTAAAAGACTTCTTTTATTGAAGTCGGAACCGTCTGTCATCCGCCCCACAGACCCGGAGAAAGCGGTAGCCTGGGTCGAGACACAATTGAATATTCAACTTGCTGATAAACAAAAAGAAGCGGTTATCTCCTCCACGCGGAACAAAATTTCCATTATCACCGGCGGGCCTGGCACCGGGAAGACAACCATTATCCGGGCTATCATTAAAATATTTCAGGCTATGCGGCTGAAAGTTCTGCTGGCGGCTCCAACCGGCCGGGCTGCCAAGCGGATGCAGGAAGCGACCGGAAGCGAGGCCAGGACGATCCACCGACTACTCGAATATAGTCCACGTCAAGGCGGTTTTCAAAAGAACCAGGAATTTCCCCTGGAAGCTGATGTGGTCATTGTGGACGAGTCTTCCATGATTGATACTGTTCTGATGTATCACCTTGTCAAAGCTATTCCCGCTCATAGCGCTTTCATTTTGGTCGGTGATATCAATCAGCTTCCCTCAGTAGGTCCGGGGAGCGTTTTAAAAGACATGATCGATTCCGGCGAATTCCAGGTGACAGTCCTTGACGAAATATTCAGGCAGGCCAGGGAGAGCAGGATTATTGTCAATGCGCATATGATTAACCAGGGCGAGTTTCCGGATATTCGCAGACCACAGGCCGGTAATAAAACAGATTTTTATTTTATTGCGGAAGACGATCCGGAAAAAGCCCTGCAAAAGATCTTGACGCTTTGCAGGGAGCGCATACCTAAAAGTTTTGGCTATCACCCGGTAAGAGACATTCAGGTCTTAACACCCATGCACCGGGGTGAACTCGGAGTGGCAAACCTGAATGTCAGACTGCAGGAATTGTTGAATTCCAACGAGAGTAAAACAATAAGAGGGTACAAAACGTTTAAGGTAAACGACAAAGTGATGCAGGTGACGAACAACTATGACAAGGAAATCTTTAACGGGGATATGGGACGCGTTGTTTCCATCGATCAAGAAGAACAGGAAATCCGGGTAGATTTCGACGGGAGAGTGGTTGCTTATGAATTTTCGGAAACAGACGAGTTGGTGGCGGCCTACGCTATTTCCATTCACAAATCTCAGGGCAGCGAATACCCGGCTGTAATTATCCCGGTTATGACCCAACACTACATGCTTCTCCAGAGAAACCTGATCTATACCGGAATCACCAGGGGAAAAGAATTGGTAGTGATTATCGGCAGCAAAAAGGCGCTGGCCATAGCCGTTAGAAATAATAAAACCCAAAACCGCTACACCAGGTTGAGAGAAAGATTATTATCCGCCGAGGGAAAAAAGATTGGAGTGTCTTGAATTGTGTGGACGTTTTACCCTGTCAACTGACTCGGACGAACTGAGAATTTGTTTTAATCTTGAGGAAAACTTTGATTATACTCCACAATACAATATTGCTCCGGGCGCTGATGTGCCGGTGATTGTCAATAATTCAGGCGGGAGAAAAGTTTCCTTGATGCGCTGGGGGTTGGTTCCTCACTGGGCCAAGGATAAGAAAATCGGCTATAAGATGATTAACGCCAGGGCGGAGACGGTCGAACAGAAACCCGCTTTCCGGGATGCTTTTCTGCGCCGGCGATGCCTGGTTCCAGCCGACGGTTTTTTTGAATGGCGCAAGGCAGGCGGCAAGAAATATCCAATGTATATTAACCTGCCGGGCAAATCACTTTTTGCCTTCGCGGGCATCTGGGACAGCTGGACGGCGCCCGACGGGATTATTATTAATTCCTGCAGTATCATTACCACTCCGGCCAACGCGTTTATGAGTAATATTCATGTGCGGATGCCTGCGATATTAGCCGGGGAGCGTGAATACAAGGTATGGCTGGAAGCGGATCATGTCATGGCAAAAGAGTTGTTACAGCCGTATGAAGGTATTTTAACTGCTTACAACGTGTCAACGATAGTGAATTCACCAGGGGTGAACAGTCCGCTTTGCGTAGAAAAAATTGATCAAATATAAAAATGCAGTTTCATCTCTTTAATTCCATGATCATTTTTGATAAAAGCAGGAAATTAATTTTATTGTGATAATCTATCGCGGCGTCAATGCAGTCTAAGATAGCTATAAGAGTTAACTGTTTTACGTTTATTTTTTCCGGTCTATTAATTTTATTAAATCCTAGCATGCGTTCAAAGTAGTCCTGTAAACTGCCGTCTATATTAGGATTAAGGTAATAGTCATCTATGTTATCCATGTCTTATCCTCCAATTGACTTAATTCCCCTTATATTTTAGTGTCATTATATGCGGCGTTAGTTACTCTTGCCAAATTTTGATAATGTGATTTTTAAAAGGCTAGTCCAAGAAATATTAAATTGCGTTGAATGAAGCGAAAGCATGTTGAATTGATAATAGATATAATGAATTCAATCACTAAGATGTGGTATGGAATATAAACCCTTACTATCTTGATATTCAGTAAACATATTTAATTATTAGCATGCTTCATGTCTGTTATATTAAAAGTAACTGTAGGCGGTATCTTAATTTTGCTATTGAATTATGGAATGTAGTATACTCTAACGAAGCTGGCTATATCTTTGCCGAATCCCAGAAAATTTGTCAACTGGGTACGGGGGAACCATTCATGGGGTGAATCCCAAATTCTCTTAGATAATGGTGAACTTGGGTAGGGTTTCTTTCACCGAACCCGTCAGCTAACCTCGGAGGCAACAAAAGAAAGGGGAAAAGAAAATGGTCAGAACGAAACGTATCCTTTTTGTAGCCGCATCTTGTCTCTTATTGCTTTTTGGTGTACTGGCTAGCGCAAGTGCCGCAGTGCCGGCATATTCGCTGCAAAGTTGTGCATCAGGTCAATGTCTGAGTGCCTACAACACACAATGTGGCGCCAGCATACAGCAGCCGGCTTCGCTGGCAAGTATGTTGTCGAATTGTGCATCAGGGCAATGTCTGAGTTCCTGCCCGCAAAGTGCTACTAGTGCATTACAGCAAACTTCGCTGGCAAGTCTGTTGCAAAATTGTGCATCAGGACAATGTCTAAGTGCCATCAATTCACAACAATGTGGCACTAACGCACAATCCTGTATTACTTCATTGCTAAATTGTTTTAGTGCCGCAAGATAGAAAAATACGAACAATGCTAATAGTACGATAATAATCTAAACTGATGTTATATGGTTAATATTGTTAGGCCGGTGGGAAACCCCCCCGGTCATATTTATTTTTAGAATTATGCTTTCCATGATTTGTGGATACCGGCCGGGCTGGTCCCCCCCCCCAATTAAGTAAAAGCCCGGCACGTGGCCGGGTGGAGCGGGATTATAGTAATTGAATTAATTCCTCTACCGCCAGGGACTGGACCGCTCCCGGCGATGCGGACAGCCTGGGCAATGCTGAAGCAGGGGCAGTTTTACAGCATTTTGGCGCCGAAAAAGTAAAAATAGCCAAAAGTAAAAGACTTCCAAAACCTCGGAAGTCTTATTTTCATTGGTGCGGGCGGGGGGAGTTGAACCCCCACGAGGTTGCCCCCACTGGATCCTAAGTGTCGGGAGAACATATTTTCTGGTTATAGCATAATTTTTGTGTTCACGAAAGACCTTTAAAACTAAGGGTTTTTATTTTTGCCGTGGATAAGGTAGACTAGAAAAATAGGGTGAAAAATAAAAGACGGCACCATTTTGGCACCATTTTTTTACCTGTCAGGGCAGTAGGGACAAGAGTTAGCGGTCTTTTATGTGGCGTGTTCTAGGCTAGCTTTGCCCGCCTTTGATAACGTTATCAATCCACCTGGTTACCGTTTTAATATTACGACTTGTCGTGACGGCAATTTCATCAATAGATTTTCCCTCTTTCCATAGACGCTCAGCGGCCCTCCTGTCACTTATATATAATCTTTTTGCTGCCTTCTTATCTTGACCGCAATCAGGGCAATAATTTTTTTTGCTCTTTGAAATAGCCCTGTTTCTAAAATATAAGTGGCCACAACCGTCACAGGTAGTTACTCCACCTGTCTTTTTTGTTATTGTCTGTACTAATAGGACCCACACTATTCTTATAAATCCTAATCCAGCATTGAGAGATAATTCTGGCTGTGTATCTTTCCAGCTCAGCCATAAAATAGGTCCTTGTTGAAGGTGGCTTAGGTGCTTATTAATGGCAGCGGTTAAGAAGTATTTTTGAGCTTGTATCGGTAATCTGGAGATATTTAAATCCGGATCTAATCCAGCGATTTCCCATAGATCTGCTTGAGGGGGTTTGTTGTTCATAAGGGAAACAGAAATATCAAGTAAAGACTTAACATATAACGCTATTCTTCTCCATTGTTCAATATTTTCTATCGGAAACCAATCACAATCCTTTGATACCGAGGACCAAAAACAAATATGGTGAAGGGGATGGTTACAAATCCATAAAGGTCCCCATTGTTCTGAAAAAAGCCTTATTTTTTCAGAATCTGCATCCGAAAGACAAATAAACCGTTCAAGTAGATTCTTAGTATTTTGATTCCTAATGAATTTCCATTTCAAAGAGAGAAGGTCATGAAGATCTTTCTTTCCAGGGTGCTCCCAGCCATCAGGAACAGGGTAGACCAAAAAGTCCTGTTCATCATGCCTATAAAGCTTGACTAATGGCGGTTTCCATATCCCCCCACCTTCAGTTAAAAAAGTTTCATCATATGTAAGTCCTTCTAATTGGTATCCTTCAAAATCCATAAAATATTTTCATCCCCTAAAAAGTAGAACTTATGTAGAACTATAAACATTTTATATTAATGAGTTAAATTGTATCATATAGGAAGAAAAAAACAAGGGGGAAGACAATGGATATGGATAAGTGGCAAGAAAAACCGACGCTTAGTGTTCCAGAAGCAGCAAAGATACTAGGTATTTCCCGCTCTTTGGGTTTTCG
This sequence comes from Pelotomaculum isophthalicicum JI, assembly GCF_029478095.1. Lineage (NCBI taxonomy): Bacteria > Bacillati > Bacillota > Clostridia > Eubacteriales > Desulfotomaculaceae > Pelotomaculum > Pelotomaculum isophthalicicum. Next base: position 17,804 of record NZ_JAKOAV010000012.1, read on the forward strand.
GATGGTGGAGCGGGGAGAATTACCGGCATTACGTCTGGGCATGAAACGGTTGGTCGTTCCAACAGCGGCAATAGTACGGATATTGGAGCGGGCAGCGGGTGTATAAAAACAACCCGCCTGCTCGGCTTACCGGATACCAAAGGAGGCTCTGCGGACGTTGCTCCTACGACACGCCGCGGGAAAATAATAAACATCCATCCCGATGGACACCAATCGGTGTGAAGGGTGGACATGTTTAAAAGCATGAAGGGAGGATTTATTTAGTGTCTCCCGAAGCAAAGGCCCGGAGGCGGGCAAACCGGAGGCTTGGGAAAAAGGGACTTGAACGGAAAAACAATTACGGTATAACGGATTTAACACCATACAATATGGTAAGGCAATTGAAGGGAAAAAACATCATAATGCGATAAACCCCGCTTTTCGATGGAGCGGGGTTTTTGGATGGAAAAGTATAGCCGGTGAACTATAACCCGGCAGGCAGGCCGGGCGTGACAGGAAGTGATTAAACTGTCTGTACCTATCTTACAACAAAATAATGATATTTTTCAATTGGTCAAAGAACTTCCCTTTATTGAGGTAGCCCGCCGTTACCTGCCCGGGGAGTTACGGCACCAGGGAAGCCGGTGGGTAACCCGCTGCCCTTTCCATGAGGACCGCTACCCTTCCCTGGTGGTGTATCGAGATGGTTGGAAATGCTTTGGCTGCCAGGAACACGGTGACAGCGTTGACCTGGTTGCCCTGCTGCATAACCTCCGGCCACTGGAAGCGGCCCGGATGATTGCCGCTGATTTTGGTATCCCGCTCCCTGATGCAACCCAGGAGGACATTGCCCAGGCCCGGCAGGCTACCCTATTAGCAAAGGCACGGCGGGAATTAAAAGCCTGCTTCAAGGTGAAGGAGAATGAAGTTTATCAGCGTTTATCATCCATTTACCGGGCGGTAGACAGTAAGCTTGCCGGGATCCAGACTGAAGAGGATTTGGAGCGGCTGGGTGGGCTGTATCATATTGAACCAATTTTGGAGCATGTGTTGGAAGTACTGAGAACTGGGAAGATGACTGATAAGGTTGCTGTCCTAAAAAGTGATCGAGTGAAGCGGTGGTGCAATAAATGAGCAAACACATAGATGATATTTCAGATGAAGAATTAAAAGCGCTACTTGATGACCTGGATGGCAAACAATCGCAGGAGAAAAAGCAAAAGCCAGCAGATGGAAAGGAAATCAAATTTGTCCGGATGTCCGATGTCAAGCCTGAGGAAGTTTCCTGGCTGTGGGATCCATATGTGCCGTTAGGGAAAATAACCCTTCTGGAAGGTGATCCGGGCTGCGGCAAAACGTGGGCGGCCCTGGCGATAGCAAGCGCCATTTCAACCGGCAGCGCCTTACCTGATGGTGACAGCGGCAGGTGTATTATGAAGCGTGCTCCTGGCAAGGTGATCTATCTAACCGCTGAGGATGGTATAGCTGACACGCTACGCCCACGCCTGGACGCTGTTAAGGCTGATGTAGAGAACATTTACGCCATCACCGGGACACAAGACGAAAGCGGTGATAATGCTTTCTCATTCGCTGACCTGGCCCTGCTGGATGGCATGGCCGAAGCGCTCAAGCCGGCGCTGGTTGTTATTGACCCGCTCCAAGCCTTTCTGGGCGCTAGTATTGACATGCATAGGGCTAATGAAGTAAGGCCCCTCTTAGCCAGGCTGGCCGCTTTGGCCGAGCGGCATAAATGTGCCATGTTGTGTATCATACATTTATCAAAAGCTACCGCAAGCAAGAGCATATACCGCGGTATGGGTAGTATAGACTTTACAGCGGCTGCCCGGAGCGTTCTCCTTGCTGGCAGTGACCCTCAGGACACCAAAAGGAGGGCACTGGTGCATATTAAATCAAGCCTAGCTGCGGCAGGTCAAAGCCAGGGCTTTGAGTTAGGAGATAACTTCTTTTGGACAGGTATTTCCGAACTGACAGCAGGCGCGTTATTAGCCAATGAAGTTAATTTGGCTGATAAAAAGAACAAACTTGATAGCGCGGTAGAGTGGCTTACTGAAATCCAAGACGAGGACATTTCACTAATGACACTAAGACGGGTTAAGGAAAAATTATGTATAAAAGCATACAAGAAACCGGGTGAAAAGAACGGTCCATATCTTTGGGAATTACCAGGGAATAACTTCCAAAGCGACAATGATAATATTATACCTTTTGGTATGGTCCCTAAGGGCAAAAAAATGAGCAACCCGTCAACCCGTAATTATTCCAGTAATGACGCAGACTCCATGGGTCGTTCATCAAAAAACAATGAACAAAACATGGAAGTCAACGGGGTCAAGACTTCCGGAGATTCTTACGGGTTGTTCAATAATGTGCCCTTAGAGGAACAACCCAAAAATCAACAAAATGAGCAATCGGTAACCGAAACCGCTACTGGTAATAATGGTAATCAATTACAGGACATTTTAGGGCAGGAGGTTGATATAGATGAACTCCCCTTCTGAGTTAATCAGACAGTTAAATTATTACGGTGTTCACGTTTTGAAGGGGGATTCTGGCATCCGGGTAAAGCTACCTAAACCGCTCCCTCCTGAAGCTATCCAGTTATTGAGAGAGTTAAAACGGCTCTCTAAAGCGGAGTCCTGGGACGAAGAAAAAATTATTCAAATTTACGTCGATATGCTTGCCCGACAGAACAAACGCTACCCTAAAGGCGCGTTAGAATTCACATACCAGAGCAGACCCGACCTGTTGGCAGCTTTACAGAAGGCAGAGGCTAACTATACGGCGGCATATCACCAGCAAGACATGTCCGGCTGCCGGCAGGCAATTAGCAAAGTTGAAGCGGTGCTAATCAAAATGATTGAAGCCTTCGAGCTTGAGCATGAAGATATCTGGCAAGAAGGGAGAGACTAACCCAATGCTTTTATCGGAGCAAGAAACCATCATAAGATTTGACGAGGAAAGCGAGATTGCCGAGGTTTACACTATTAGCCCGCGCGTTCAAAAGTTGTGGATAAGCAGAAGGGCGAGCCGTCCGGGTGGTTTTACAGTTTGCCCAAGGCTACCGTTTTATTGAAACCGGCGAACAAGATAATTCGGATAGGCGGTAGGCGCAAGATGCCCGCTAATGCTTCAGACGGTGCAGCAGGTGAATAGGTGGAGCGGGTATCTCAAAGTACTGGAGTGGTAGGAGGGTGAAATGAGACAAAAGTATGTTGAGATTCGCTTAACAAAATGCAGGCTCTTCCTGACGGAACCGGAACTGCAAAACCTGCTTTCCTTAAACCCGCTCCTATGGAAAGAAGGGATCCGGCGCGGCAAATACATCCTCCGGGCACGGGCTGCAAAGGGGCGACAGGCAGGCGGTAAGCAAGCAGAGGAACTGCCCTGGAATTTGAAAGGGGGTATGCGATAGGTTATAGGCTTTATGTGTGGTACTACTGTGGTACTACATTGATATTACTGCTATTTAAAGGAAAAGGTAGGTTATAAATGGGGGCTTTAGCAGATAAAGACATATACTGGGCCAACAACGTTGAGCCAGTCAGGGGTTTAGAAGTGATTCAAAAATACATTTCTGAACTTAAACAAAGTAGTAATATTCTGGAGAAGACAATCGCAAAAATGTCGAAAATCCATAAGGAATTCAGGAGCCTATCCCGTCAAGGGAAGTTTCCGCTGGCTGATTATGAAAAGATGGTGGCGGAGGATTCAAGACTAAAAATGGAAGCGGAAAAGGAATTAAAAGAAGGTTTGAAGCGTTACAGGCAATTACAAAAAATTTTAAAAAGAAGGATAAGGGAATGCAAAGTGAGACAACGATAACAATTAGTGTTGACGCATCGCAATGTTATGCTGCTATGAAGAATGTTGCTGATAGGACTGAAAAAGAGACTGACAGAGCTAGGGCTGCTTTCGATAAAACTAACAAAAAAATGGAACAACTTCAGAAGCGAACCCAAGCTTTGGGACGCATGACGGTTAGTCCCACTCGGCTTGTTGACCGTGTATCAAGTCCTTTGAGGAACATAGAATCAAAGCTGAGTCGCCTTTCCACGGTCAAGAAGATACCAATTGAGGCGGTAGATAAGACAACCAGTATAGTACAGAGGATCACAGGGGCACTGACCAGCCCTTTAGCCCTGCTTGGTGGCGGAGCTGGTGCTGCTGCCTCAGTTGTTTTTCCTTTAAATTTAGCTGGCGAGATGGCCAGATCGCGCAATGCCGTGATAAATTATTCTAGCTCAATAGAAGAGGGTAAAAAGAACTTCGAGGACCTTGTTAATTACGCGATAAAGTCGCCTGTTTACGAGGTTCCTTTTGCAACTCAAATGGGTGGCCGATTACTGACGCTTACTAAGGATATTAACTTTACCAAAAGAGCACTTGAATCATTTGGTAATTCAATGTTATATACTGGGGCAACCACGGATGGTCTAAAACTTGCGTTCCGTGGGTTTACACAGATTGCAACAAAAGGCAAGCTACAGGTGGAGGAATTGTATCAGGTCACTGAAAACCTTGGTGTCCCTTTACAGTGGATTACTGAGGAACTTGGAATCACCGGGGACGAACTAAGCGATCTGGGAAGGCTTGGGATTTCTGCGAAGGATGCAATGGAAGGCATTTTAAGGACATTAGAAAAACGGTACCCTAAAGCAAATTATAATAATGATTTATTAGCTCTCGCTTCTAACACTAAAGAAACAGCCAGGGTTGTAGTTTGGCAATTTGGTGAGGGTATGGCACAGCCCGTTATTCGAATTCTGCAGGATTTGACCGGAACCCTTGATCCCACAGGTGACAAATTTGTTGCCTTTAGTGAACGAGTTAAAAACGCTGGCAAGCAAGTAGGTGAATTCTTTGAGCGTAGCTATAATTGGATTAAAGAGTTGTTTAGCGATGAGAAATTTCAGGGCATGAGTCCGGGTGATAAATTTGTCTACATTATAGACCGGGGCCTTGACGATGTTATTGCATATATTAATGGCGACGGCGGGGAAAAGGTCGGGTCTATATTTACCAAGCTTGGGGAAATAGCTGCAAGGGCTTGGTGGACTGGGTTAACTGGCATGGCAAGCGGATCTGCTCAGGCTTTAATGCATGGCAATATTATGGGTGCTATCGGGCTTGCGGCTGGTGCCTCCCTGCTGGGCGGTGGCATGCTGGTGCGCGGTGCATGGGGCGCAGGAAAAGGACTTGTTAATGCCGGGAAGTGGGCTGCTGGGAGAATGGGGCTAACAGGTGCGGCAGAGGCCGGAACGGCGGCGGCTGAAGAAGCAGCGACAGCAACAAGGGGTGCCGACTTATTGCCGCGTTTAGGGATTCTTGGACGAATGGCAGGCAAAGTTGTTATCCCGTTAGGTGTTGGTCTTGATGTACTTTCAGTTGCAAGGGCAAGGCCAGAAGAGCAGGCAAAGAAAATAGGTGGCTTAACAGGTCGCTGGACCGGTATGTTTGCCGGAGCTAAACTAGGCGCTATGGGTGGCGCGGCGGTAGGTTCAGCTATTCCCGGTGTAGGGACTGCTATTGGTGGAGGTGTAGGTGGCTTTCTTGGTGGTATCGCTGGCTTTTCGGGCGGCGGTGCAATTGGTGAAAAAATTGGTGCAAATCTAAAGCGCATGAAAACTGTCGTTGCAACGAAATTTAGTGAGATTAAGAATAGTGCTATAACAGCGGTACAGCAAATGGGTATAAACATTACTGACTGGTTCAGTCAACTGCCAGAGCGGGCCGGTTATGCTGTCGGCTATATAGTTGGCTGGTTTTCAGGTTTGCCGGGTCGTATATCCATTTTTGTCCAACAGTTGCCGGGTATTATAACCACATGGTTTAGCCAAGCATGGTCCTCCGCTACCCAATGGGCAAGTCAAACCGTTGCAGATATAGGGGTCTGGTGGAGTTCGTTACCGGATCGTGTGTCTGAATGGTGGTCGGGTGTAACATCAGCAGTAGATACGTGGGCGCATAGTTCTTATACATCAGTTGTGAATTAGTTTAGCGGTATTCCGGATGCGATAGAAAGTTGGATTACTGATGGTATTAATAGGATTAAATCCCTTGGAGTTGGTATCGGGGAAAAATTCGAAAGTGGTTATAGTGCCGGGAAAGAAGCAGCAGAACCACATGCCGCTGGCGGCATTCTTACGAGGCCTCATCTCGGATTAGTGGCTGAAGCGGGACCAGAAGCAATAATACCACTGTCTGCAAGGATGAGGGATAGGGGTATTGACCTGTGGCGACGGACGGGAGAGTATTTAGGCGTCAGGCCATACGCTGAAGGAGGATTTGCAGGGCTAATGCCAGCGTTAGCTAGCGCCAACGGGATTGCAATTCAAATAACTGGCGATACGCATATTCATATTTCCAATGCTAAAGAATTAGATGAAGATGCTTTGGCTTTAAAGATAGGGCGACAATTTGCTCAGAATATAAAGAAGGCACTGGAAAATAGAGCATAATCAAAGGAAGGACTTTCCTGTGTTGACGTCGAAGCCTCCGCATAAAATACCAAACGGATGTATTGTTATGGATATCCTAGCTGGGTTTATGGTATTTTTGGCCCTTGTCGGGCTGGGAATTGCACTTGTGCTTTTTGGGGTCAAAGCGATAACAAAGAAGGGTTGGGAATATAAAAAGACCGGCATTTTAGCTGCTGTTGCTGGTGTTCTATTTCTCGCTGGCATGGTGATGGCTGGACCATCAGTTAAACAAGGCTTTGAAGCTGGGCGGCAGGCTGCGAAAGAAGATTCTGCTGCCCCTGCTTCAACAACCCCTCCCCATGAAGAGGTATTACAAGAACAGAAAAATGAGGGCGAGAAAAACCAAGCACAGCAGGCTGAACAATCAGTATCCACAAAAGAGGAACATATTGCCAAGAATGAGCAAGACCTTCTTTATGAGGAGTGGTTAAAACATACCATTACCAGCACTATCGGAGAAAGCACCAATACCGACAAACCGCGAATCGAATCCGTTCTTTTTTATAATAAAGAAGAGACAGAAGTGGAGATCACTCTTTGGGCTGATAACAACCTAACTCCTGGCTTAATCCGGGATGGAGCTATAACGAAATCGACAGAGGTGTTACATCGAATATTTTCTGATTCTCGCGCAAAGAGGGTACTTTTATACTGGTTATTCCCAGTCAAAGATTCTTACGGGCAAGAAAGGCAAATGGTTCTCATGCAAGTAATTATGACTAGAGAGACGGCAAATAAGATTAACTGGAGTGGATTAAGTCCCTTGGGTCTTCCAAATGTGGCAGATAAATTTCATATTCATCCAAGTTTGCAATAAAAGCAAGGGTTTGAAACCTATATAATGTATGGTATACTGAATTTAGAAAATGCGTAAAATTAAAGAGGAACCATGCGGCAAACACGGTTCCTCACAACAGCCGCTTTATGGGCGGTCGGCTTCGGAGAAACGGAATAGACCGTTATTCCTTGGGCAGGAGCGGTCTATTTCCTGTTATGGAAAGAAAGTACCAAAACGACTAATGTCGCAAATGAAATCATCAGCGTCAAAGCCTGGTATACTTCCATAGGCATCACCTCCTTCCGGAGGGAATGCCGACCGCCCTGAGCCTTTCTGTTGTGAAATTATTATAACACAAGAGGAAATACTTAGGTAAATATTAAGAGGTCATTATAATCACTCTCATATGAGAGTGTTTTTGTTTTGTAAATTTAAGGAGGTAATCTCCATGGACATATACCTCAGGGACCCAGAGGGATTAGAACTCCATCTCCCGGTCAACCCCAGCGAGATAACGGCGAAGGGAGTCAAGAAACAAGTTTATGGGAGCGTGATCCGGTAATGGCCAACCAAAACCCTACCTCCTCGCGTATGGTTGATTGGTTTCTCTATAACCTGCCGATGCTTAAAGAGCAGGTGGAGACCATGGAAGGTAGCACGACATGTAAAATAACCATTGTTTGGGCGCGAACCCAAAACACTGAGAGTAAGATAGAAAAATACGCCATAAAAAGGAATACCGTATTGTCGGCAGTAAGTGCGGTTGAGAAGGGGATCAGGTCTCTTCATCCCGATCAGCGTAAAGTATACCGGCTAAAATACAAGCAAGGATTTTCTAATAAAGCTATAAGAAAACGACTTTATTTCTCCACTAGAACCGTTGAAAGGAGATTGGCGGAAGTAAGGAACATGATCTCAATGATAATCGCCAACGCGCTCCACTACCGCCAGGGACTGGACCGCTCCAGGGCAATGAAGACGGCCTGGGCAATGCTGAAGCAGGGGCGTTTTACAGCAAGGTTGCCGGTGTAACCTACGGCCTCCGTCAAACAGCCCTTTTAAGGCTGAAGCGGTATAACCTGGATTCCATAGCGGTTAACCTGGTCCGGGAGAACAACCCGGAGGACGGGAACGCAGTGGCTGTCCTGGTGACAGTGGCTGGCAGACGGCCCTTCAAGGTTGGGTACCTGCCCCGCTCCATAGCAGCAACGTGGAGTTACCTGGTGGCAGCCGGCAGGGTAGAAGCCAGGCTGGAGCGGGTGACCGGGGGCAACGGCAAGGCTCTGGGCGCGGTGATAAGATTGGTACTGGCAGCAGCATAAGGAGCGGGTATGGTCCCGCTCCACCTTCAGCAGGTTGTAGTTGAGTTCGAAGGACCATGAAAAAACAGGAACAGGAGGTGCCATCATGTATTTTCGTGAAGCCGGTCAACCCATTCCGGCAGCCGGGGCAGCGGCAATTAAACCTCATATTAATAAAGATGAAGCTATGAAATTATTAACTGGATTGGCGAAAGTTTTGAAGTTAAGTGTTTGCCTTGTGGATCATATCAACTATCGCGGAGAAAAATTAAACGGCTTATACAATGGCGCTAATAGACGGATTTATCTTGATAAACACCTAAAAGGATATAAACTAAGGTTTGTTTTGATGCATGAAATTGCGCATTATGTTTTGCATACTGGTAAACTCGGCCCACGTTACTGGAAAGATCCTACTTACAGACAACAACTTGAAAAAGAGGCAGACGATTACGCAATGAGTATATTGAATATCTTGGAAAGACGGCAACCTTTTAGATCTGAGGTGAAGGAGATGGCGTAATGAAAAAGCTGTGCCGCTGGGAACACCTGGCCTGACCGATGCCGGGCATAGAAGTCGGCGGGATGCCTAAGTAGTGACCCGGTCGCAAGCGGAGCGGCGCTAGGGAGCGGGTATTATTAGTTGGAGGTGGAATTTGAATGATCAGTGATAAGGCGCTTTACTTGGTGAAAATAGACTCTTGGGGAGCTGAACAGCCGGTAATCCTTGGTCTGGCTGTAGAAGTGCACGAGGACTACATGGGATTCCATGATAAAGTCCGCGGGCACCACATAAATGGAAAACTTGAGAGAGAAACCGAAGACGGTTTTGTCTGGCACCGTATAGAAAACGGGGAAGACATGGGCAATATTTCACTTAGGGCGCTCGCCCTGGAGGAGTTTAACCAGGTGGTAAGGCCGGGCATGGATTATCCGCCACCGGAATTCCTGACCACGGAGGACCTCTGGGAATTTTACCGGCGCAAGTTTGGCGACCGGGGCAGTCATTATTAGGTATTGAACAGAGATGTGATTAAGGAAAAAATAATAGGGGGGTGGCATGGATGAGGGGGAGGATTGTAAAAAACGAAGGCAAGCGGGGTGTTAGTTATTCGGCTATTGTCGACATTGGTCCGGACCCGGTGACTGGGGATCGAAAACGTAAAAAGGAAACTTTCTCCGGGAAAAAAGAGGCTGAAAAATGGCTTGCCAAAACCATAGTGGAAATTAATAAGGGAACCTATGTTGAACCAGCTAAAACTTCCGTTCGGGAGTGGCTGTTAGACTGGCTTAAATCTTACGGCAAACAAAACCTTGCACCTACTACCTACCAGGGATACAAAATTATAATTGAAAAGCACCTTATCCCGGAATTAGGTGCGATCCCTTTAAGAGACCTAAAGCCAAAACATATTCGGGACTATTATCAGAAGGCCCTTGACGGTGGGCGCGTGGATGGCAAGAAAGCCCTGGGCAAGAGCTTAAGCCCAACCACAGTAAGCCAACATCACCGAGTATTAAGGGAAGCCCTGCAGCATGCCCTTGAATTGGAAATGATAGCCCGGAACCCGGCCGATGCCGTCAAACCCCCAAAGAAGGTAAAGCATGAAATCAAATTCTTGCCGGTGGAGGATGCGAACAAGATTATTGACCTGTTTAAAGGGACCTATATGTTTATACCGGTTTTCTTGGCGGTAACTACCGGAGCCAGGCGCGCTGAAATCCTGGCCTTGACCTGGGATGATGTTGATCTGAAAAAGGGAATTATAAATATCAGGCGCGGTTTATACGTTACCAAGGAACAGTGATTGTTCTTTAAAGAGCCAAAGAATAAAACAAGTCAAAGGGCAGTTGCTATTTCCCCCGAAGTGGTTAAGACATTAAAGACGCACAGAATGGAACAGAAAAAAGACAAGGTAGCTCTGGGGGAAGGGTATCAGGACAATAACTTGATTTGCTGTCTGCAGGATGGAAGTCTGATTAACCCATCTACGGTAACAAAGCGTTTTCAGGAGTTAACCGGAAAGGCAGGTTATAAGGTAACATTCCACCAATTGAGGCACGCTCATGCGAGCTTTCTACTAAAGCAGGGAATACACCCGAAAGTTGTTTCGGAGCGGCTGGGACATAGCAATATCTCCATGACAATGGACCTGTGTAGTCACATAGCGCCGACACTGCAGAGGGATGCTGCTGACCAGTTAGATAATATTCTCTTTAAAAAGTAGCTTCCAAAAACTGCATGGCACCATTTTGGCACCAAAAAAGAGAAAAATGCAAAAGTAAAAGACTTCCAAAACCTCGGAAGTCTTATTTTCATTGGTGCGGGCGGCGGGAGTTGAACCCGCACGAGGTTGCCCCCACTGGATCCTAAGTCCAGCGCGTCTGCCATTCCGCCACGCCCGCAAATAACTATCATTGTTTAAAACCTGTTTTATGCAATTAGATGCTAGCATAAAAAGCTAGACACGTCAAGGTCATTACCAATTGTTATGGAAAACTTCAAATATACGGGTTGAATTTAAAAGCCTTTTCTGCCCGCCCGGGCTACGCCGGAAATGCTCTGGCGCGGTTGGAAATTGAAACAATTAAAATCCTAAAGAGTCAAAATATTTTTAATTGTTCTTGGTTTTATTTTTAGTTTGGAAGGATAATTGATATTTTTGTCGAAAGTAACTTATTGATTGGTTATTGCCTTATTCTTCCATGAGAATCCTTTGCGAATATAATGTTTGGTTTGTTCGAGCAGCAGGGTGATAGCATAACTTTTTTTTGAAGGAAGGCGACAGTGGACCCGGTTAAAAAAATAAACGTAAAATACAAATTAACGCATTGATCTGTTTGAGATTAACTATGATTCTATAAATACAGGGGGGATATATATAATGCTATGGAGTAAACCTCAGAAAAAGCCTGATACTAATCTAGCCGAAAACAGGCAGCCTGCTATGGCGGCAGTATCAACCACACCCGGCGAAATTCAAAGAACTGAAAAAAAAGAAACCATTGTAGATTTAGTAGTCAAGCTTGCGCCAATTATTCAGGAGATGATTCCGATGGACTGTACAATTGGCGTATCAGACAGGGAGAAGTTTGTCTATTATCTTCCCGGTGAGGGAATTAACTTTGGGGCGAAGCCCGGAGACGCGATCCCTAAAGGTAGTGGATTATATGGCGCCGTCAGTACCGGAAGAACTATTGATACAGTGGTGCCCAAGGAAGCTTACGGGGTGTCTTTCAAGTTAAGAGGACTGCCGTTAAAGGATGAAAAAGGGCAAATTATAGGGGCGGTTGCTTTTGGTCTGAGTCTTAAAAACCAGGAGGCGCTAATAGAAGTAGCCCAAAATGTCGCGGCTTCAACACAACAGACATCTGCCACCGTTGAAGAGCTTGCTTCATCAGCCCAGCAGTTGGCCGGCAGTCAAGAAGTCCTTGAGAACTTGGGTAAAGAAGTATTGGAACAGGTGAAGAAAACAGATGTGATACTGGGATTTATTCATGAGGTGGCCGATACATCAAACCTGCTGGGCCTTAATGCGGCTATCGAGGCGGCAAGGGCTGGAGATCACGGGAGAGGTTTCTCGGTCGTAGCTGAAGAAATCCGCAAGCTTTCAATAAAGAGCGCGCAGGCCGTAAAGGAAATCAGGGATATCCTGGCTATTATCAATGATAAAGTGATGGTGATGTCTGAAAAAGTTGTCGAGGCAGCGGCTTTGAGTGAAGAGCAGGCAGCGGCTACCGAGGAGATATCTGCCGCTATGCAGGAACTGTCCACTTCAGCAGGAAAGCTTGAGGAAGTAGCTTCGGTTATTTAATTGATCAAATTTACTGCAATCAATTTGTTACCGGTCCCGGGGCGATAGATAAAAATCGGTATTATTCATTTCCGGAATATGAATGGGTGATCTTCTGGGAGTACTCTACTATCGGACTGGTATTGGGGAGGGGATTCAGTTGACTTTAGGAATTAAAGCGAAAATACTTTTTTTAGTGGCTATCTTTGGTGCTTTTATGCTTGGAATAGTTGTTTTTGGTTCCATTTCTATGACTAGTATTGACAATAACTATAATAAGATGTTGGAAAAGGATGTCAAGGCTACCCAATCGATTTTGGAACTGCAAGGTCACCTATATAAAGTAGGATATACTGTGCGTGGGTATTTTATTGATCCTAATGAAAGTAATTTAAACCATTACCGCGAAGCTGTTGAAGAACTGAAGGGGCAGGTGGCTTTTCATAACAACAACGACCTTGCTACTGATAAGGAAGCCTGGTCAAATCTGGAGATTAACGTTAATAGCTATCTGGGTTTGGCGGATAGTATTGTGTCCTCAATGCAACGAGGAGTGCCTCTCCAACAGCTCAGACCTCAAATTGCCGAAGCCGATAGTGTTATGACGAGTTTGGAAGATAACTTGGAAAAAGCTGTTACCCGGTATGAGGAAGTCATCGATACCCGAGGCCAGGAACTAGCCCGTGAAGGCGCCAGGACCGTGGTTACTTCATTCGTGGTTGGCACCATCGTGGCCTTGCTGATGCTGGCTCTCGGTTACTGGTTTGCCGCCGGCATTGCCAAGCCGGTTGTGTCTTTGGCCAAGGCAGCCGGTATTGCTTCATCTGGTGATTTAACCGTGGATATCACGGCTAATTCCAAGGATGAGGTAGGCAAGCTGGCCGGGGCTTTTGGTGACATGGTTCGCAATATGCGCTTGATGGTGCGGCAAATAAACGAAAAGTCCGAGATGGTTGCCGATTCATCCCGGCAATTGACGCTTAACGCTCAGCAAACAGCTGCCGGCGCCAGCGAGACTGCCGCTGCCGCGGGTGAAATTGCCACTACCATTGAACAGGTTTCTTCTAATATACAGGAGATATCTGAATCTTCGCAGTCAGTTAATGAGCAGGCTAACGCAGGCAGTAAAGACGTTGTTAAGGTCAGTGAACAAATGGGGAATATAGCTGAATCAGCTGAGGATGTTTCCAAAGCAATTAACGGCTTGAGTAAAAAAACGCAGGAGATTAACCATATTGTTGGTCTGATCACCACCATTGCCGATCAGACTAACTTGCTGGCCCTAAATGCGGCAATTGAAGCAGCCCGGGCAGGTGAACAAGGACTGGGATTTGCCGTCGTGGCTGAAGAAGTCAGAAAACTGGCTGAACAGGCAGCCAGCGCCACTAAAGAAATAAACGCTTTGGTAAACGACATCCAGGATGAATCGAAAAGAGCAGTTGAGGAAACAGCCAAAAGCGTTAGATCGGTCGAGTCAGGCACTAAGATAGTGCAGGGGGTCGGTGAAGGATTTAGGACTATTATTGAAGCAGTGCAGGGTTTAACAGAGCAAATCCGGGATGTGGCGGCCGCGGCGGAACAAGTGTCGGCGGGGGTGCAAAATGTGGCGGCATCCACCGAAGAACAAACTGCTGTCATGGAAGAGGTTTCGGCTTCCGCCGAATCCTTTTTTGCAATAAAATTAACTTTTTTCTCATATCTTAATATGGCTGGGGCGGCTGGATTCGAACCAACGAAATGCCGGTTCCAAAGACCGGTGCCTTACCGCTTGGCGACGCCCCAGTGATAATGAGTGGGGTGGATAGTGGGACTTGAACCCACGACCCCCAGAGCCACAATCTGGTGCTCTATCCATCTGAGCTATACCCACCACGTTGCCAAAAAAATGTGCTGTTAAAGTTTCCCCAATATCCGCAAGTGATATGTTAACAAATAATAAAGACATTGTCAAGAAAAAAACCATTCACTCGAATGTTTATATTATTAGGTTAAGTCCATATATTCAATATGTAAAGAAATTCTTTTTACCAGTTGATAATTTTCACCGGTGCGGATATAATTGAAAAGTAATATAATACCGCTTTGAGACGGTAGTATTGAGGCACCCGGTTTTTCGCAGCGGCGTAACAGGCGGGTGAGCCCCACCGGTAATAAGAAAAGTGATTGGTGCCAGGGCTATTGTATGCCTTGGTTTTTTAGTTGCGTTTGAAGGAAAGATTGTGGTTATCGTAGAATAATTTATTAAACCGGTTAAAATATTATAACAGGGATATTGTGGTATTCCATAATTAACGGAGAGGGTGTGACTTTTCTACACAGCAATTGTCTAGGATAAATTACCAGAATGCAATCAAACCATTTAAGGGGGAGCATATATGAAAGCAAACGCGGAAAGGATAGAAAAGAACACTGTTCTCCTTGAGGTAGAGGTGGATGCCGAACTATTCTCACAGGCAGTAAATAAAGCCTACCGCAATATAGTTAAGAAAGTAAACATTCCGGGTTTCCGCAAGGGGAAAACCCCGCGACATATTCTTGAGCGTTATATCGGTAAGGAAGCTCTGTATGAAGAAGCGATGGAAGCCCTGGTGCCTGAGGCTTATTTTGACGCAGTGAAGGATACCGGTATAGAACCTGTTGACAAGCCTCAAGTTGAGATTGTGCAGGCTGAAGAAGGCAAGCCGGTGGTGTTCAAGGCCACTGTAATAGTAAAACCGGAAGTGGAACTAGGCCAGTACAAGGAGTTGGAAGTAGTTAAACAGTCCTATAAAATTGAAGATGAAGATATTCAGAAAGAACTTGACCGCCTGCAGAACAGCCATGCCAAGCTGCTGACAATGGAAGAAGGCACTGTGGAGAAAGATGATATAGCGGTTATTGATTTTCTGGGAAAAACGAATGGCGAGCCCTTTAAAGGAGGGGAAGGAAAAGACTATTCCTTGGAAATTGGTTCCGGTTCCTTTATTGAGGGATTCGAAGACCAGATAATAGGCATGACTATTAATGAAACCAGGGATATCCAGGTAACATTCCCCAACAGTTACCAGTCGGAAGAATTAGCCGGTAAGGAAGCCACTTTTACCGTAACAGTTAAAGAAATAAAAAGAAAAGAGCTGGCGCCCCTGGATGATGAGTTTGCCAAAGATGTCAGTGAGTTTGATACTCTTCAGGAATTAAAGGACGATATCAAGAATAAATTAATACAAGCTGCTGAAAGCAGGGCAAAATTCATGCTCAGGCGGGAACTGCTTGATAAAGCCGTCGACAACGCTGTCGCTGAAATTCCGGACAGTATGATTGAGCAGCAAACCAGGGAAATGTTTAAAAACATTGGAGACAACTTTGCCAGACAGGGGCTTTCGGTAGAGGATTATCTTAATTACAACAAGTCCTCTATTGAAAAGATGAAAGAAGATATGCGTCCGGAAGCCGAACGGAACGTTAAAACTTCGCTGGTTATGGAATCTATTGGTAAGGCTGAAGGTATTACGGCCACTGAAGAAGAAATACAAGCGGAAATTGAAAAAATCGCTTCAGCGTACCGTCAGGATCCGGAAGAATTTCGTAAGACGATTGAAAGTGAAGGCAGCTTAGATTTTATCAAAGATAATATAGTAAAAGAAAAAACATTTCAATTTTTGGTCGATAATGCAAAAATAATTGAGGACACGAACGTGGAAACTGCGGAATAGTAATAGAGGTAGCAAAGCAAACAGATTGTTAGGAGGAATAAACCAAGATGAATCTGGTGCCTATTGTTGTAGAGCAAACTAATCGCGGTGAGCGCTCATATGATATTTATTCCAGGCTGTTAAAGGATCGCATCATTTTTATCGGCGGGCCGATTGACGATTACGTCGCCAATCTGGTTATTGCGCAATTCCTGTTCCTTGAGGCGGAAGACCCGGAAAAGGACATCCATATTTACATTAATTCTCCGGGCGGTGTGGTTACTGCCGGCATGGCAATATATGATACCATGCAGTACGTCCGTCCGCCTGTATCAACTATCTGTCTTGGCCAGGCGGCCAGTATGGGTTCGTTTCTTTTGGCAGCCGGGGAGAAAGGCAAGCGTTACGCTCTTCCTTACGCCAGGGTCATGATTCACCAGCCGATGGGTGGGGTCCAAGGCCAGGCGACAGACATCGATATTCACGCCAAAGAAATTTTGCGGACGAAGGATATTATCAACGAAATCCTCTCCAAGCACACCGGTCAGCCTCTTGAAAAAGTGGCTCTGGATACCGAACGGGACTTCTTTATGTCGGCACAGCAAGCTAAGGAATATGGTATTATTGACGAGGTGTTCGATGTCAGGAAGCAAAGGTAAAAGAGGTGGGAATATGTTTAACGATAAAGGGCAGTTGAAGTGTTCCTTCTGTGGTAAACTTCAGGACCAGGTGAAAAAACTGGTGGCTGGCCCTGGCGTTTATATTTGTGATGAATGTATTGAGTTGTGCAATGAAATTATTGAGGAGGAACTCAGTGAAGACCTGGGCCTGGAACTCGGCGATATACCAAAACCTAAAGAGATCAAAGAAATTTTGGACCAATATGTGATTGGACAGGAAAATGCGAAAAAATCCCTCGCGGTTGCTGTTTACAATCATTATAAAAGGATTAACCTCGGCGGTAAAATTGACGATGTCGAATTGCAAAAAAGCAACATTGTAATGCTTGGGCCTACCGGAAGCGGTAAAACTCTTCTGGCTCAAACTCTGGCCCGGCTGCTGAATGTGCCTTTTGCCATCGCAGACGCCACATCCCTCACTGAGGCCGGTTATGTGGGCGAGGATGTGGAAAACATTTTGCTGAAGCTGATACAGGCCGCGGATTATGATGTGGAAAAAGCGGAAAAAGGCATTGTATATATCGACGAGATTGACAAAATCGCCCGCAAGTCGGAAAACCCGTCGATAACACGCGACGTTTCCGGAGAGGGTGTTCAACAAGCGCTATTAAAGATACTTGAAGGCACTGTGGCCAGTGTCCCGCCACAAGGCGGGCGCAAGCACCCCCACCAGGAATTCATTCAACTGGATACCACTAATGTTTTGTTTATCTGCGGCGGGGCTTTTGACGGGATTGAGAAAATCATCCAAAACCGCACAGGGAAGAAGTCCATGGGGTTCGGAGCTGAGATCAAACCCCGGAAGGAAATGAAAATAGGAGAAATCCTTAGTAATATACTGCCGGAAGACCTTCTTAAATATGGGCTTATTCCTGAGTTTGTCGGCAGGCTGCCGGTTATTGTCACCCTGGACGCCCTTGATGAGGAAGCATTGATCCGCATCCTCACCGAACCGAGGAACGCGCTCGTTAAGCAGTATGAGAAATTGTTTAACTTGGATAATGTTTCTTTGGAGTTCGCTCCGGAAGCGTTGAAAGCGGTAGCCGAAGAAGCGCTCAGGCGCAACACCGGCGCCAGGGGGTTACGGTCTATTCTGGAAGAAGTCATGCTGGAAGTGATGTATGATATTCCATCCCGTGATGACATAGCTAAATGTATCGTTACCAGGGAAACCATTCAGAAAAAGGAACTCCCGCGGATTATCGCCGTGGATCGCAAGAAGAAAAAAGAAGAGACGGCTTAAGGCGCGCCGGAGTTGTTATACGCGAAAGAAAGCTCCTGACGGGAATAATCCCGCGGGGGCTTTTTTATCGCTTAAATAAGCGTTATGTATCTTTTAGTTTCAAGTAGGATTCCATCACTTCTTTTAAAAATGTAACATGTTTTACATCGTTTAAATTAATGAGCAAGTCATGCAGTTCATACAGAGCCTTTTCAAATTCATCTTTAGGCACTCGAAGGAGTATATCTGGCGGAACTCCTAAGATTTTTGCTATTTTCGCCAGAGTCAGTAGTGAAGTATTTCTCTGGCCTCTCTCAAGATAACCCAGATATGAACCAGTAATACCTAAACTATGTGATAATTGTTCCAATGTCAAATCTTTTTCCTTGCGGTACCGGCGAATATTTTGTCCACATACTTTCAGTATATCAAACACTTGTTTTCTCCAGCCATTTAAGAATATTTGTTAATAAAATTCCCATCTAATAAAATAACTATCCCAAAGATACACTTTTCACTGTAAAGTAATTGATAATGTAAACACATAGTTGTATAATTATTGTTAATTGTCGGGAAAAGTAGAATAATAGTTTCTTTGGCGGGCAGACCATTTCGAAAGAGTGGGGCGCAAAGCCTTGAATCTAAGGTAACTAAGTTGCTATGATTGTCAGGCTGCAGAAAGAAACGGTGATACAAATTTTTACTCGTCCTTTCTGGAAAAGCCCCTTAATGCCATTGTGATGGAAGGGGTATTGATTAATGTTAGAGGAATTAAATAACTTAGTTAAAATGATCTCTATTTACAGTTTAGAAACTTATCAACATTCAGTCAATGTGGGAATAATTGCCACTAGAATAGGAAATTTTCTAGGATTGCCAGAAAAGCAAGTTTCGTTAATCAAATATGCAGGTTTGCTTCATGATATCGGTAAAACTAAAATTGATTTAAAAATATTGAATAAACCAGGAAAGTTAACAACCAAAGAATTTAACATTATTAAAAAACATACAGAATACGGAGTTAAAATACTTTCATCTTATCCTTGGACCAAACCTTTTCTCCAGTTGGTAAATTTACACCATGAAAGATGGGATGGCAACGGTTACAATGGTATCCATGGACCAGATATTCCTATAGGAGCAAGGATACTTGCTCTGGCAGATGCTTTTGATGCCATGTCTTCATGCAGGCCCTATTCCCCAATTAAAAGTATGGATCAAATTATAAATGAATTAGATAGGTTTAGTGGCGCTCAGTTCGATCCCCACTTAGTCGAAAAGGTTATTCAGGCTTCAGACAAAGTATTGCTAAAAGATTGGGATGGTGTTGTTTAACTTGAAATCAGGTAATTTGAATGACAGTGGGAGAAAGGCACAAATTTCAATTATTCTGTCTGAGTTTGAGATTCCTCCCATACAGGACGTACTGCTCATCGGCAAGAAAGCGCCCGTTGGTCCCGAAGCCGTTCAACGGATGATAGACGTGCTGAGTCCGGAACAATATGAAGTTTTACAGGTAAATGAGGGACCCTTTGAAGCAGTGGTAATTCGTAATTCACTTTCCCGATTGATTACACGGGAAAAGCTATTAAGTATTATTCTAAATGAAGGGTGTAAAGTTGCATCCGAAACAGCAGTTTTGAAAGCTCAAGTAGATATAGTTTTAAATATTAATGTTGAGGTTGATCTATAATGTTCAAAGTTTCCGATGTTATGTCTTCTCCCGTTATCACAGCCGAAATCCTGGATAGCGTTAGTAAAGTGGCTTCAATTATGGAAAAATATAAAATAGGCGGTCTTCCAGTTTTAGATGAAGGAAAACAATTGTGTGGCATTATAACCTCTCGGGACGTGCGTAACACCCACCACAATCGTATTGTTGCCGACGCCATGAGCAAAGATGTAGTACATGTTAGTAAAAATACTTCTCTATGGGATGTTAAAAGCATTCTTGAGGAAAAAAAACTGGAAAGGCTACCGGTTTTAGATGACTGCAAACTAGTCGGAATTATTACTAAAACTGATATTCTGGTTGAAATCGGCAGGCATACAGATCCGCTAACCGGGCTTATGACAGGTTCATATATAAGATATCTAGCTGAAAACATCCTGAATGACAGGAATGAACTTACGGTCATATTTTTTGACCTAAATGGTTTCGGACTTATTAACAAAAGTCATGGACATGTTTACGGAGATCGTTGTTTGAAAATAGTCGGGCAAATTTTTGCCGAAAACACATCCGGCGGACTCTATTTTCCAGGGCGCTATGCCGGGGATGAATTCATAGTAGTGACCACAGAAAACAAAGATGATGCCGGTTTATGGGCCAATGAAATAATAAAAAAAATAGCCAATATCACAAAGAAAAAGGGCATGCCAGTAAGTATCGCCGCTGGAGTGGCAGGCGGCCGCAGAAAAAACGCGCGTGCACAAACACATCTTTCTGCGACAGTTGATGACTTAATCAATTCGGCCAGCCTTGCCTCGACTTTATCAAAGCAACATTGTGTGCCGGTTACATTTTCAAATTGACACAACGCTTGCCGCAACTAGGGTTAACCATATACTACTTCTCTTTCCCTTCCGCTTTCCGCAGCACTCTTTTGATCTACGCCCCCAGTATTTCGACCGTTTATTATATTGCAGCTCTTCATCATTATAAATTGACGTATTAAATTAAATAATATAAATTATTAGTTGATGAAAATTATACCAATTTTAATTTTTGAAAAAATGAGGTAAGTTAATGCCAGAAATTAGTTCATTCAATCCGATTGTCGATAACAGGTCAAAAGTTTTAATCCTTGGAACAATGCCGGGACCAGAATCACTTCGTCAAAATCAATATTATGCAAATGCTAATAATAAATTCTGGAACATAATATATGAAATTTTTGGACGTATTCCAGACCTAGAGTACGAAAAGAAAGTTATTTTTTTACTTAATAGAAGAATTGCTCTGTGGGATGTGTTAGATAGTTGTTCAAGAGAAGGAGCACTTGATGCCAACATAACAAATGGTAAGCCAAACAATTTTTTGAATTTTTTTGAAAAGTATTCTAACATTGAATATGTTTTCTTCAACGGAACATCGGCTTACAAGCTGTTTAAGAAATATTCCAAACAAGATTTTAATAATATTCGTAAGTACATCATATTACCATCGACAAGTCCTACGCCTGGAAGATATGTTAAACCTTATAAAATAAAATTATCAGAATGGATAACTCTTTTGGAATATATGAATTGATAAAAACTTTATGAGGCGGCAAGGACATGAACGACTATTTAAAAATAGCATTAGGGATAAGACGATCAGGAAATTGAAAGGCCGTAACGAAATTGCCGGTTGATTCCATAGCATGAAAGAAATATAATATGGTTAGAATTCTGCTACAAGGAGTTGGTACCATGCAGATTAAACCGTCCGCAAACATCCGGCAGAACTACAATGAGATTGCGGCATTATGCAAGTCTACCGATGAGCCGGTGTATCTTACCAAAAACGGCGAGGGCGATCTCGTGGTGATGGATATAGAGGCGTTTACCCGCCGTGAAAAAATGCTGAAGCTGCGGGAAGAACTGCTGGCCGTTGAAGAAGACCGTTTGGCCGGTCGTGCCGGAACGACGCCGGATGAACTGGACAGCTATCTGGAAAGCATCATTGACGAGGTGGAGCATGGAAAAGAAGCCTCAATATAAGGTGATTGTTTCCGACCGTGCCCGTCAGATGCTGGCGGGCCATGTCCGTTTTCTGGCGCAGAAAAGCCCCGCCGCCGCCCGCAGAGTGAAAAACGATCTAATAGAAGCCATCCTTTCCCTGCATCAAATGCCGGAGCGTTTCCCGTTTCTAAACGCTGAATTTATACCGCTCAATAAGTATCACAAGATGTTCGTAGAGAAGTGGTATCTCATTTTGTATCAGATTAAAGATCAGACGGTATATGTTGACTATATCGTGGATTGCAGGCAGGATTACGGGTGGCTGGTGCGGTAGATTTAGATATATGGCGTAATGGTTGTTAGAATAAAAGTTTGGGAAATTACTGAGCTTTCGAGGTATGTCTATAGCATGGAACTACGGAGGTAGAGGCACAATCTATGGCGTTAACTCTCGGAGTAAGATTAGAAAAGGCAATATAGCTGTAACATTTGAATTTATCACGGAGGAGACGCATGGAAATATCAGTTGATCTATGCCGCATGCTTTCGACGCTGTCTCTCTGTCTGGATTTTACAAGCGAGGGAATCCAACGGCATCATCAGAGGGTAGCCTATATCGGATTAAGTTTGGGTAAAGAAATTGGCCTGACAGACGAAGAAAAAAACCTTATTTTTATGGCGTCCATAATTCATGACGCTGGTGTCAGCACTTGGCAGGAAAAAAATAAGCTAATAAATTTTGAGGTGGAAAATCCGTGGGATCATTGTAAAAAAGGTTATGAGAAGATTTCCGGTGTAGACATTTTATGTCCGGTTGCCGAGATCATCTTAAGTCACCATGACCGCTTCGACGGCAACAACATATCCGGGCTTTACGGCAAGGAAATACCATTAATTGCGCGGATCGTCCACCTGGCCGACCGTGTGGAAGTTTTGCTGAGACATGATACGCATGTTTTAAAACAGTATAACGGTGTGACGCATGCGATAGAAAAGCTTTCCGAACAGGCCTTTGATCCGGAGCTTGTGTCTGCTTTTAAAAACCTGGCCGGCCGGGAAAGTTTCTGGTTAGAATTAACATCACCTTTTTTATCACACGGACAAACGAACGTCTGTTTAAATTCAATAGTTAATATTAATGAAAAAGACATGAAACAGATGGCAACAATGTTTGCCAGTGTAATTGATGAAAAAAGTCCTTTCACTCATAGACATTCCCAAGGCGTGGCGGCAGTGGCTGTGCACCTTGCCGCCGCAATGGGTTTTGGACGTGAAGAGGTCTTTTTAATAGAACTAGCCGGACTTTTGCATGACATAGGCAAACTCTCAATACCAGACGAAATTCTAGAGAAGCCGGGCTCTCTCACCGCGGAGGAATTCGCGGTAATTAAGCAACACACTTACTACACTTACCAAATTCTTAGTGAGGCCGGCGCTCCTTATCCAATTCCGGAGTGGGCCGCCTACCACCACGAAAAACTGGACGGCAGCGGTTATCCATTCCACTTGGATGCTTCACAGTTAGAGACCGGTTCAAGGATTTTAGCTGTCGCAGACGTTTTCACAGCTCTCCGTGAAGATCGTCCCTACAGACCGGGTATGAGCAAAAGAAATATTGAGGAAATTATGGGCAAGATGGTCACTACCGCCGCGTTAGACAGCAAAGTGGTCAATGTTCTTTTGGATCTATATGATAAATTAGATGAAGTGTTCACTGCCATAGCACTTGAATAGGATTAGTAAACTTCTCCCTAAATAGAATTTTGGTTAAAATTTCAAAAACTTAGCAATACTATGATTAGTATTTCTGTTCGATGGGAGGAGAAACTAATGGGAGAGTATTCTTCCGGTTTTGGCAGCTTATTGACTTTTATTCAGGTCTTTTTCGCGGTGGTTATCGGCTTATATTTTTGGAATTTGTTAAAAAATCAGCACAGCAGCAAAAACGTATTGGAAAAGGAATCAAAAAGGGAGATGGAAAAGCTAAAAAAGCTGCGTTCTATTTCCCTGACTGAACCCCTTACTGAAAAAACTCGCCCGACCAGTTTCGAAGATATTATCGGGCAAACGGAGGGGTTGAAGTCTTTGCGCGCAGCTCTTTGCGGGCCAAATCCCCAGCATTTGATTATTTACGGGCCGCCTGGTGTCGGCAAAACCGCCGCGGCCAGACTGGTGCTGGAAGAAGCTAAAAAAAACGCCTGCTCACCATTTAAGGAGGACGCTAAATTTATTGAAATTGACGCCACCACGGCCCGTTTTGACGAGCGGGGCATTGCCGACCCGTTGATTGGATCGGTCCACGATCCAATTTACCAGGGAGCGGGCGCGATGGGTGTCGCGGGCATTCCCCAGCCTAAACCCGGCGCTGTGACGAAGGCGCATGGAGGAATGTTGTTTATTGATGAAATCGGCGAACTTCATCCCAATCAGATAAACAAGCTGTTAAAAGTGATGGAAGACCGCAAGGTCCTTCTGGAGAGCGCTTATTATAGCGCGGAGGACCCCAATATACCCTCGCATATTCATGATATCTTTCAGAATGGATTGCCGGCGGACTTCAGGATGGTGGGCGCGACTACAAGGGGTCCGGAACAAATTGCGCCGGCTATCCGCTCCCGTTGTCTGGAAGTCTATTTTCGCCAGTTATTGCCCGACGAAATCGAAACGATTGCCGCTAACGCGGCTGAAAAAATTAAGATGCCTCTCAGCGCGGGAGCGCTTGAAGTGTTGAAAAAATATGCCACGAACGGACGCGAGGCTGTAAATATTATTCAAATCGCCGCGGGGTTGGTTATAACCGAAGAGCGGGGAGAGATCCGCACCGCCGATATTGAGTGGGTTGTCCAAAGCGGTCAGTACGCGCCGCGTCCCGATAAAAAAATACCTGACCATCCTCAGGTCGGGCTGGTCAATGGCCTTGCGGTGTATGGCCCGGGAATGGGGGTTCTCCTCGAAGTGGAAGCTAACGCTCTGCCCGTTGCCAGGGAACAAGGCAAGTTAACTGTTACCGGGCTGGTGGAAGAAGAGGAGATGGGGGGAGGCGGCAAAACTATTCGCCGCAAGAGTATGGCCAGAAGTTCGGTGGAAAATGTTCTGACCGTACTGCGGCGGGCTATGGCATGTGATCCCCGCGACTATGATATCCATGTTAATTTGCCTGGAGGAGCGCCTACCGACGGGCCTTCGGCAGGTGTTACCATAGCCACGGCTGTTTATTCGGCAATCCTTGGCCTGCCGGTGGACAACACAGTGGCTATGACCGGTGAGGTCTCTATTCGCGGCCTAGTCAAGCCGGTGGGCGGAATAGTGGCCAAGGTGGAGGCCGCCCGCCGGGCTGGAGCCAGAAAA
The DNA here is from genome assembly GCF_029478095.1 of Pelotomaculum isophthalicicum JI. Classification (NCBI taxonomy): domain Bacteria; kingdom Bacillati; phylum Bacillota; class Clostridia; order Eubacteriales; family Desulfotomaculaceae; genus Pelotomaculum; species Pelotomaculum isophthalicicum. Next base: position 42,743 of record NZ_JAKOAV010000012.1, read on the forward strand.
GTGTTAATACCTGCTGAAAACTACCAGGAACTGTTCAGTGATTTTACCGGGATTGAAGTGATTCCTGTTAATCGCTTAGAAGAAGTTATGCGTGCAGCGTTAGTTACCATGCCGGTGTTGGGCAAAAAATTGGAGCGGCAGGCTACAACCCCGCCGGAAGTGTTAAGCGCTAATGGCTTCATGGCGGGACATTCATTGTAACGAAATCATAAGTTGCGAAAGATATGATTGGAAACCGCAGGATTATCCTGTCTGGCCAGGCTTGCATTGATTAGCAAGAAGAAGTAAAATAATAGATAGAAGTCCAGATCTTCATAATAACCCGGCATAGGCCGGGTTTATTGGTTTTCTATGTAATTATTACTATAGGGGTTTTCAAAATTTCATGTTAAAATAAACGCATATACAAGTACGTCCTAATATTATGACAACGTAAGCAACATCATTCCTAAAAGGGGGCGCAGCTATGGATTCAGAAATTAAGACTTTGCCTTTACTGCCTTTAAGGGGTATCCTGGTCTTTCCCTATATGGTCATTCACCTGGATGTCGGCCGCGAGAAGTCGGTGGTTGCCATAGAGGAAGCGATGATCCACGACCGGGTTATTTTCCTTGCCACCCAGAAAGAAGCGCAGACTGACGATCCGGGGCAGGATGATATTTTTGATATTGGTACTGTCGCTGAAGTTAAACAACTTTTAAAACTGCCGGGCGGCACCATCCGGGTGTTGGTAGAAGGATTGGCCAGAGCTAAGGTCAAACATTTTATAACTAACGAGCCATATTTTCAGGTAGAGATTGAACAATACTCCGAAAACTTTCAAAAAAACAGTGAGATAGAAGCGCTGATGCGCAGTCTGGTTTACCAGTTTGAACAATATGTTAAACTGTCCAAGCGCATTCCGCCCGAAGCGGTTGTTTCCGTCGTTAATCTTGACGAACCCGGACGTCTGGCTGATATTGTCGCTTCACACCTGACATTGCGCATTGAAGATAAGCAAAGCATCCTTGAGTCTGTAAATATATCTCAACGTCTTGAAAAACTGTGCGCTATCGTGGCAAAAGAGCTGGAAATCGTTGAATTGGAGCGCAAGATTAACATTCGTGTCCGCAAACAAATGGAAAAGACCCAAAAGGAATATTATTTGCGTGAACAGTTGAAAGCGATCCAGCGCGAGCTCGGCGAAAAAGATGAACGGGTGGCCGAGAGCGAAGATCTTAGAGATAAAATCGCTCAAGCCAAGCTGCCAAAAGAAGTGGAAGAGAAAGCCATCAAAGAAGTGGAAAGGCTTGAGAAAATGCCGCCGATGGCGGCGGAAGCGGCAGTAGTGCGCAACTATTTGGACTGGCTTTTATCCTTGCCGTGGAACAAATCTACCAGAGACCGGCTTGATCTGAAAATGGCTGAAACTATTTTGGAAGAAGACCATTACGGATTAAAAACGGTAAAGGAACGTATTTTGGAATACCTGGCAATCCGGAAGCTGGCCAAGAAAATGAAAGGCCCGATTATCTGTTTTGTTGGACCGCCAGGTGTGGGTAAAACTTCTCTTGGCCGTTCTATAGCCCGAGCCCTGGAGCGGAAATTTGTCCGCATGTCCCTGGGCGGGGTGCGCGATGAAGCTGAGATCCGGGGGCACCGCCGCACTTATGTCGGCGCCATGCCGGGGCGGATCATCCAGGGCATACGTCAGGCCGGCTCCAGGAACCCGGTGTTCCTGCTGGATGAAATTGACAAGATGAGCATGGATTTTCGCGGCGACCCGTCCGCGGCGCTGCTCGAAGTGTTGGATATGGAACAGAACAACACTTTTAGCGATCACTATATTGAATCTCCGTTCGACTTGTCCAATGTCATGTTTATCACCACGGCGAATGTGCAGCAAAACATTCCCAGACCGTTGCTGGACCGGATGGAGGTAATCTATCTGTCTGGTTACACGGAAGAGGAGAAAGTTCAGATCGCCATGCGCCATCTCTGCCCCAAGCAAGTAAAGGAACACGGATTAAGTAAAGACATGCTGAAGATTTCTGAAAATACTATTCGCAAGATTATCCGGGAATACACCAGGGAATCAGGCGTGCGGAATCTGGAAAGACAGATAGCGGCAATCTGCCGTAAGACTGCCAGGCAGATTGTCACCGACAAGACTAAAAAAGTCCTGGTGAATACGCAAAACTTAGGCCAATTTTTGGGCACGCCCCGCTTCCGTTACGGTGTGGCGGAACAGGATGACCAGGTGGGTGTGGCGACAGGCTTGGCCTGGACAGAAGTAGGCGGCGATACGCTGGCGATTGAAATCACTATTTATAAAGGAAGCGGCCGGCTTACTTTAACCGGTAAACTGGGTGACGTGATGAAAGAATCGGCGCAAGCCGGTTACAGCTACATCCGGAGCCGGGCTGACGAACTGGGTATTAATGAGGAGTTTTACGATAAACAGGATATTCACATTCATGTCCCCGAAGGGGCGATTCCTAAAGACGGTCCCTCGGCGGGCATTACCATGGCTACTGCCCTGGCTTCTGCCATTACCGGGCGCAAGGTGCGGCATGATGTGGCCATGACTGGTGAAATTACCTTGCGGGGCCGGGTGCTTCCGGTGGGCGGGATCAAGGAAAAGGTGCTGGCAGCCCACCGTGCCGGTATAAAAACGCTGCTTTTACCAAAAGATAATAAGAAAGACTTGGACGATATTCCTAAAAAGGTTAAAGATAAGATGAAATTTATCCTGGTGGACCACATGGACGAAGTTTTGGAGACAGCTCTTGCGGAAAAAGAATACAGAACCGAAGGGCTTGACGCTGTTCCCCCGGTGGTGTCGCCGGAAGTTTATCACCCTGCTGTAATAAGCGAGGGAGGCACCCCTGTACCGTCATGAAAATAACCAGCGCAGAATTCGTTGCCAGCGCGGTTAAAGCCGCTAATTACCCGGCCGGGGAACTTGCTGAGGTTGCCCTGGCCGGGCGTTCTAATGTGGGGAAGTCGTCCCTGCTGAATAAAGTTGTCAACAGAAAGGCGCTGGCCCGCACCAGCAATACCCCGGGACGTACCCGCCTGATAAACTTTTTCCTGATTAACGGGCAGTTTCATCTGGTGGACCTGCCGGGCTACGGGTATGCCAGGGTATCTGCCAGTGAAAGAGAAAATTGGGGTAAAATGATTGAATCCTATCTGACCGGGAGGAAAAACTTAAAGGGCATTTTACTGCTTATTGACAGCCGCCACCCGCCGACAGCCCAGGACATTCAAGTGTTCGGCTGGTTTAAGGACAACGGCATACCGGTAGCGGTTGTCGCGACAAAAGCTGATAAAATGTCGCGTTCGAAGTTGCTTCGTTCTATGCAGACAATCAGAAAGGAATTACCGCTGGCCGGGGAAGACATGTTGACGCCGTTTTCCGCGGAAACCGGCCAAGGCCGTGAAGAACTGCTGAGTATAATTGAACAATGGGTGAATATTACTGAAAGAACATCATGAATGATTTTCTTTTTTTCTTTTCTGTTTCCTGAACGTATATTACCGTTTCAACCGCTTGCCGGGCGAAATTAGTGACAACGGTAGTGTCGTAAGGAACGGGCGCGGCAATTTCTCCGGCATTTTTTGCCGCTATGTTGAATCTTTCATAAGGTTCCCGTTCGACTACCGGATTATCCGCCCATATCCTTAATGTACCGTACCGTTCGATGGATTTTATCAAAACCTGCATTTCAAGATTGGAAAACGACGGATAAACCGCTCTGGCTGCTTCTTCGGCACTGTGTTGTTTTAACCAAAGTTGGGCCTTGTATATTGCGTTTGTGAACCTTTGGATTGTTTCCGGATGAGATTCGATATATCCGGGCAAGGCGGCGTAAGCTGTAATTGTCATATCCTCCCCCGCCGCACCCACCGAGGCGACCACCTGGCCGTAACCTTTCATTTCAGCGACGGTAGCCTCTGGTTCCAGCAACTGAAGGTAATTGCCCGTTCCGGCGCGAAAAGCGCCAACGCGCAATGTTTCAGGGATGTTGTGATAAATGGTCACCTGCCTGTAGGGAAGGATGCCGGCCTTTCTAAGAACATCTTCCAGCGCAATTTCTGAACTGTCGTTATGAGGACTGCCGATAATTGTTTTGTCTTTCATATCTAGCCAACGAAAATCGGAATCGTTTTTCCTGGCTAAAAGAAAGGACCCGTCCCGGCAGGCCATGGTGGCGAAGACTATTGGAGCAGTCTTTTCTCTTCCGGGATCGTCCGGGTTGAAGATTATTTTTTGCAAGCCGCAAAGAGCCACATCTGTTCTCTGGTCGGCCAAAGCGGCGCGGATGGCCTCAGGACTGGTCGTGGTTATTTTTACATCCAGGTCTTGTTCTTTAAAAAAGCCCAAATTCAGGGCCAGGTATTGGGGCAGGAAATACGGCGACCTTACCGACTCCAATACCCGGATGGTGTGAACCTCCTGTTTCGGGGCAGGTTTTTTAAGCACACTTTTATATAAGGTTAAAACAATTAATATGATCAGGAGGATGATTACAGCAATCTTGATAGAGAATACTGGACGCAAGTTTTTCAACCCCCATCTTAACTTATTGTAACTACTCAGGTTACAGGAATCAGTAGTCAGTATTCAGTAGTTAGAATAATAGAACGGATTATCGTCTTGAAAATATTCTGACTCCTGAATTCTGACTACGTGAATAGCAATCATAAAATTTTTATTTTGGGGTAAGAGTTTTCATGCCATAAAAGCAATTAAATATTTTTTGAAGGATTTTTGCCATTCCTGGAGAAAATATGCCATGGGGTTCGAATGATTCCTCCTCCGCTAAACAGGTGGAGGGGTTTTTGGTTTTTTTAATATGGAGGTAAGGAGAGGTGCGCTTTGGCTAAAGCAGATATTCCTTCCACCTACGATCCACGTTCGGTGGAAGACCGGTGGTATCCCTACTGGGAAAAGGGCGGGTTTTTTCACGCCGGGGTTAACCCGGATCAGGAGCCTTTTTGTATTGTAATGCCCCCGCCCAATGTTACAGGGCAGTTACACATGGGACACGCCCTGGATTATACTTTACAGGACATCCTGACCAGGTGGCGGCGGATGCAGGGTTACAGTTCGCTTTGGGTGCCCGGTACGGATCACGCCGGTATCGCCACCCAGGCCAAGGTCGAAGAGCAATTGGCGAAGGAAGGAACAAACCGGTATGAACTGGGCAGGGAAGCGTTTTTAGAACGGGCTTGGGCCTGGAAAGAGCAGTATGGCAGCCGGATCACCGCCCAATTAAGAAGACTGGGCGCCTCCTGCGACTGGCAGCGGGAACGGTTTACCATGGATGAAGGCTGCTCGGACGCAGTGCGGGAGGTCTTCATCAAACTTTTCGAGCGCGGTTTGATTTACCGCGATTACTACATTACCAACTGGTGTCCCAAATGTCACACCACCATATCCGATATCGAAGTGGAGCATATAGAAAAACCCGGGCATTTTTGGTATCTGAAATATCCTTTTAAAGACGGGGAAGGGCATGTTATTGTCGCGACAACCCGGCCTGAAACGATGCTTGGTGACACGGCCGTGGCGGTGCACCCGGATGACGAGCGCTATACCGGCTTGATTGGAAAAATGCTTGTTTTGCCCCTGGTCGGGCGGGAGATGCCGCTCATCGCCGACGAGTATGTGGACCCTTCCTTCGGCACAGGGGCGGTTAAAATCACCCCGGCCCACGATCCCAACGACTTTGAGGTGGGGCACCGGCATGGTCTGGAGCAGATCATAGTAATTGATAAAGAGGGCAAGATGAGCGCGGAAGCGGGCCCGCGTTACCAGGGGCTGGACCGCTATGACTGCCGCAAAAAAATCGTGCGCGACCTGGAGGCGGGCGGTTACCTTCTGAAAACTGAAGACTTGTCCCATGGTGTAGGCCACTGTTACCGCTGCAACACGGTTATTGAGCCGATGCTTTCCCGCCAGTGGTTCGTAAAAATGAAACCGCTGGCTGAACAGGCTATCACCGCGGCAAAAGCGGGAGATGTCCGCTTCATCCCGGAGCGGTTCACCAAAGTGTACCTTGGCTGGATGGAAAATATCCGCGACTGGTGCATATCCCGCCAGCTTTGGTGGGGCCATCGCATACCGGTATGGTACTGCAAGGATTGTGATGAAATGATCGCGTCCAAAGAGCCGGTGTCACAGTGCCCTAAATGCGGCGGAACGGACTTAGAACAAGATCCCGATGTGCTGGATACCTGGTTTTCCTCCGCCCTGTGGCCTTTTTCAACCTTGGGTTGGCCAAAGCAAACAATTGAACTTGCTTATTATTATCCCACCTCCGTCCTTGTGACGGGGCGTGATATTATCTTTTTCTGGGTTGCCCGGATGATCTTCTCGGGTTTGGCCTTTATGAACGACGTCCCGTTCAGGGTAGTGTCCATTCACGGGATGGTTCTGGACGCCCTTGGGCGAAAGATGAGCAAATCCCTGGGCAACGGGGTGGACCCGATTGATGTCATCGAATCGCACGGCGCGGACAGTCTGCGTTTTATGCTGGTGACCAGCAATACCCCGGGCAATGACCTGCGTTTTAACTTTGAGAAGCTGGACGGGGCGCGTAATTTTGCCAATAAACTATGGAACGCATCAAGGTTTGTTTTGATGAACCTGGAGGATTATGAGCCGGGCGAGCGGCATGGCCAGTATACATTGGCTGACCGGTGGATCATCAGCCGTTATCAGAACCTGACAGAAGAAGTTACCCGGTTGCTTGAATCATATGAGCTGGGAGAGGCTGCCAGAGTCCTTTATGAGTTTATCTGGAACGAGTTTTGCGACTGGTATATCGAACTGGCCAAACCCAGACTTTACGGAAAAACTACCCCGCAGGACCGCTATACGGCGCAGAGTGTGTTGACAGCCGTGCTTAAAGGCACGTTGGAACTGCTCCATCCGTTTATGCCGTTTATTACTGAGGAAATATGGCAGCATTTGCCCGGCAAAGGATTGACGATAATGCGCGCGTCCTGGCCGGTTGCCAGGAAAGAACTGAGTGATCCGGAAGCGGAGCGTCAGATGGGAATGTTGATGGAGGTAACAAAGGCTGTCAGACATATCCGCAGTGAAATGAACGTCCCGCCCGGCAAACAGGTAGAAGCCTTTCTGGAGGTTCCCCAGAACGCGTCTAGAGAAGTTTTGGAACGGGGAACAGGATATGTTCAAAGCCTGGCAAACGCAAAAGTAGCTATTTATGATGCGTTGCCGGAGAAACCGGAACAGGCTGCTCACGCTGTAACCCGTGGCGTGGAAGTATTTGTCCCGCTAAAGGGCTTGATCGATATTGAGCAGGAAGCCGCCCGGTTGCGTAAAGAACTTGCGGGATTGGAAAAAGACCTGGCAAGGGTTAAGGGCAAGTTGAATAACCAGGGCTTTTTGAGTAAGGCGCCGGCCGACGTGATTGAGAAGGAAAGGAAAAAGGAAGATGAATTAACCGGCAAACAGACAGCCATCAGGGAGAGGTTGTCCATGCTGGTTGGGAAAAATGAATAATTATTGCGCCGGAGGCGGATTATTCTGGACTACAAAGAAGCGTTGGAGTACCTCGCCAACCTGACCAAATTTGGCGTTAACTTTGGTTTGGGACGTGTCGAAGAACTATTAAACCGGTTAGGCAACCCGCATAAGTCTTTAAAAATAGCGCATATCGGCGGGACAAACGGTAAAGGTTCCACTACCGCCATGCTGGCAAATATATTGCAGTCGGCCGGATACCGGGTGGGAACATTCACTTCGCCCCACTTGCATTCCTATTGTGAGCGGTTCCGGATCAACGGTAAAAAAATCGGCGAAAGCCGGATAGCCGGTTTGATCGCGGAGCTCCAGCCGCATTTGGAGGCAATGGTGTCGGAAGGCTTTGAACACCCTACTGAATTTGAAGTATCCACAGCCCTCGCGTTTCAATATTTCTACCGGGAAAAAGTTGATTTTCTGGTGCTTGAAGTGGGTATGGGAGGGGCAGTTGATTCTACGAATGTAATTACACCGGTACTTTCCGTCATTACCAATGTGAGCATAGACCATACGGATTACTTGGGGAAATCGATTAGAGAAATCGCCGGGGTTAAGTCCGGTATCATTAAACCAGGTGTTCCGACAGTGACGGCGGCTGCTGGAGAGGCACTGGCAGTGCTCTCGGAGACATGCCGGGAGAGAGGCTCCCCGCTGACGCTGGCAGGACGCGACATTACCTGGAAGCATCAGTCCACATCCCTCGCCGGACAGCAGTTTTCGGTTCAGGGACGCCGGTATTTATACGAGAATCTGTGGTTGCCCCTGATTGGCAGACACCAGCAAATTAACGCTGTTTGTGCAATAGCGGCGGTGGAAATACTGATTGACCAGGGCTTGACAGTAAACGACAGGAACGTGCGGGACGGTCTCGCGGCCACGTGCTGGCCGGCTAGACTGGAAATTATGCGCAGGGAACCGTACGTGCTGATTGACGGGGCGCATAACTTTGCAGGCGCCCGGAGCCTTCGCCAGGCGTTGGAAGATTATTTTCCGGATAAAAAAGTTGTTCTGGTTATCGGCATGCTGGAAGACAAGGAGCGAGCCAAGGTAGTGTCGGAACTGGCCCCGGCGGCAAGGGCGGTCGTCGTGACCAGACCGGACAACCCGCGAGCCGGGAATTGGCGGGAGATGGCCGTGGAAGCGCGTCGTTTCACCCCGGATGTTTATCTGGCGGAAGAAATCGAGGGTGCTTTAAATAAAGCGCTTTCAATAGCCGGGCCCGACGAGTTGATATGTGTCACCGGATCGTTTTATATGGTGGCGGAGGTTCGGGAATTGCTATTAAAATAAGGCGGTTGGTGTCAATGAATTGCCCCTGGACAGTGTGGTGGAGATAGAAATGATTGTACAGGTAAAAGAACCTTAAAGAATTCGTTTAGCCTGTTGGTAAGTATCGCTTCTGCCTTGATTTACGAAAAATAACATTTTTTTAATATTTTCGTCAAACCTTGTCATCAAATATTTAAAATGATAAACTGTTAAATAGTGCATGTGCTTGTTTCTTTAGTTAGCCGGGGGATGTTTTATGGCAAAAGGTTTTAAAAACTACAGCAATGTTTGGGTTTTAGTACTGCTCCTGCTGGTTGGCGGATTGACCGGGAGCGCTATCGGGAACGCCCTGGCCCCGTTTTTGCCCTGGTTGAAAGCTACCTCAACCATAGGTTTAAAGCCATTTACGCTGGACTTGCAGTTTTTTAACCTGACCTTTGGTTTTACTTTTGCATTAAGTCCACTAACAGCATTGGGACTTTTACTGGGTTATTTTATTTACAGGCGGGTGTGAAACAATAAAAGAAATAATTCTCGCGTCTTCCTCTCCGCGCCGTTCGGCCTTATTGGAACAAATTGGTTTGAATTTCCGGGTTATCGTATGTGATCTGGAAGAACATACTCCACCGGGGCTGCAACCTTTTGAAGTTGTTGAACGCCTCGCTGCCAGGAAGGCCATGTTTGTAGCGGATAGATTGACGGAGGGGATTGTCATCGGGGCCGATACCGTGGTGGTATGGCGCGGGCAATTGCTTGGCAAGCCGTCCTGTGAGCAAGATGCCGTAGAGATGTTGAAACGCTTGCAGGGCAGCGCACACGAAGTATTTACCGGGGTTGCGCTGGTAGATGCCGGCAACAATAAAGTTGAAGTGAGCCATGAGAAAACCCGGGTAATATTCAGGCCGCTGGACGAGGAAGAGATCCGGCGGTACGTCTCCACCGGCGAGCCGTCGGATAAAGCCGGCTCTTACGGTGCTCAGGGGATTGGCGCGATTTTTATTGAACGCATTGAAGGATCTTATACAAATATTGTCGGTCTCCCTATGTCCAAGCTTTCCCTGATGCTAAAAAAATTTGGCTATGATATTCTGTAACCAAGGTTTCTGTTAGGAGATGGACCTTTGGCTTTATCAGGCGATCGTCCAACTATTAAGGAACTTCCGGCAGAAATGCGACCCCGGGAAAGATTATTGAAAGAAGGGGCCGGAGCGCTGTCGGAAATAGAACTTTTGGCTATTCTTTTAGGAACCGGTTCTCCTGAAAATACTGTGCTGGAGTTAGCTTCCTTGATTTTGACGCGCTTTAGAAGTCTCCGCTTGCTGGTAGATGCCACGATTGAAGAACTGAGCGAGATTAAAGGCGTTGGGCTAGCTAAAGCAAGCCAGGTAAAGGCGGCGCTGGAACTGGCCAGGAGGCTGTCCCGTTTTACCAGCCAGCCCCGTCCGGTGATTAAATCACCCGCAGATGCAGCCGGGTTGGTAATGGAGGAGATGCGCCATCTTGATAGGGAGCATTTCAGGGCCTTGCTGCTAAACACCAGAAATCAGGTTGTTGCTAACGACGAGGTGTCGATTGGCACACTAAATACTTCCAGTGTGCATCCTAGGGAACTTTTCCGCAATGCGATTAAAAGAAGCGCCGCGTCGTTGGTTTTGGTCCACAACCACCCCAGCGGCGACGCCACTCCCAGCAAAGAGGACCTGGATGTAACCAGAAGACTTTGTGAGGCCGGGAGAATCATTGGCATTGAAGTCTTGGATCATATTATTATCGGCGATAACAAATTCACCAGCTTTAAGGCAGAAGGGCTTATTTGATTTTTAGATTTTGCATTATACGCAGAAAGGGGCCGGGAAATGCGCGTCGGTCTGTTTTCAAAAGACATGGGTATGGATTTGGGTACAGCCAACTCCCTCGTATATGTCAAAGGAAAGGGTATAGTTATCCGTGAGCCTTCGGTAGTAGCGATCCAGAAGGATACGGGTCAGGTGCTTGCGGTCGGGGAAGACGCCAAGAGAATGATTGGCCGTACTCCGGGGAATATCGTGGCGATTCGTCCGATGAAAGATGGAGTTATAGCTGATTTCGACGTTACTCAAAGCATGATTAAATACTTTATCAATAAATCTCTGAGAAACCGTACTTTTTTGGTCCGGCCGCGAGTGGTTGTAGGCGTTCCATCCGGGGTTACCGCGGTGGAAGAAAGGGCGGTGCGTGAAGCGGCGCTTCAGGCGGGAGCCAGGGAGGCTTATCTGATTGAAGAACCGATGGCGGCGGCTATCGGGGCGGGATTGCCTGTTCACGAGCCGACCGGCAATATGATTGTCGATATAGGCGGGGGTACTACGGAAGTAGCTGTAATATCCCTCGGCGGCATTGTTACCAGCCGCTCGATCAGGATAGCCAGCGACGAGATGGACGAGGCCATTATCAACCACGTTAAGCGCACCTATAATTTGTTAATCGGAGAGCGCACGGCTGAGTTGATTAAAATTCAAATCGGCACGGCTTATCCGCTTTCGACGCTAGAGACAGAAGAAGTCAGGGGGCGTGATTTAGTCACGGGGTTGCCTAAAACTGTGAATATAACCTCTGAAGAAATCTACAAAGCCCTTTCTGAACCCGTAACGAGTATCATTGAGGCTATTAAGGCCACGCTTGAACAAACCCCGCCGGAACTGGCGGCGGACATCATGGACCGGGGTATTGTCATGGCTGGTGGCGGGTCATTGTTAAGAGGTCTTGACCGGCTGGTTATTGAGGAGACCGGGATGCCGGTGCATCTGGCGGACGAGCCGTTGCTGGCCGTCGCTTATGGCGCCGGCCGGGTGCTTGAGAATATTGATGTGTTGCGCAAAGTATTAATTCAGCCCAAAAAATTGGCTTAAGGCAGTTTCCGTACCTGATTATCAATATCCGGAATCATTAAAGCAGGGAGTGAATGATGGGTGCGTTGGGTAACTGCCAGGCGGCTATTGTTACTTGCGGCCTTGGTGGCGGCCGCCCTGGTGGCCATGCGTATTACGGTACCGGAGCGAACCCGGCTGACACCCCTGGAATTCAAGTTCAGGGATGCTATAGCACCGGTACAGACTGGTTTAACTTGGTTGGGCAAACAGGCGAGTCATATGTTATCTTTCCCAATTTCCATGTATAGGGCGGGAGAGCGCAACCAGGCTCTGGAAGAGGAAGTAGACCGCCTGCAAAGCCAGATAATCCAGTTGAACGAGTATAAGTTGGAAAATGAGCGTTTAACCAGTTTGCTTAGTTATAAGCAAGTGATGGCTAAGACATATAATCTGGTCGCCGCGTCTGTCGTCGGCAGAGATCCGAGCAACTGGTTCGGTACCATAACCTTGAACAGAGGAACCAATGACGGTGTCAAGGAAAACATGACTGTCCTAACACCGGAAGGACTGGTAGGGCGGGTTATATCCGTTTCCTCCTCTACCTGTGATGTTCTTCTGATTACCGACCCGCGCAGCGGGGTGGGTTCGTTAATTCAGGATACGCGTACTTCCGGTATTGTTGAAGGGACAACCACCAGTTCAGGTATGACCAGGATGATTCATATCCCCAACAGCGCGACGGTGGAAGCAGGCCAGGCGGTGATTACCTCAGGGCTCGGGAGCATTTTCCCAAAAAACATACCTGTGGGGAGAATAACCGATATCCGGAGTGAACCATCCGGTATGTTCAATAGCGCCGATATTCAACCATTTGCCGATTTAAGCCGGCTGGAGGAAGTACTGATAATTATCAGCAGGTATCCTTAAAGCCTGGATCGCTGTGGGGAGGTTATAACAGTGCCGTTTCCCGCTTTGTTGCTCCTGCTGGGAGTGGTTTTGATACTCCAAACCACGATAATGGACTATTTAAGCGTATACGGGGTTAAACCCGACCTGGTTATGCTGCTAGTTATTTTTAACGGCTTCCTCCTGGGTCCTAAGGAGGGGGCTTTTTTGGGTTTCGCCGGTGGAATAATTGAAGATTTGTTTTCCGGGAGCTATATTGGAATAAACGCTCTTACGAAAATGGTTGCCGGCTATTTAGCCGGTTTCTGCGGTGAGCGTCTTTATAAAGAGAATTCACTGGTAGTAGCGGGAGTTGCCTTTTTTTCCACGACAGTTGGTTTACTGATAAATTATTTTTTACTGCTGTACCTAAAAATTTACATGCCCTTTTTTTATACCTTGTTTAGAGTGATTCTTCCCACAGCGCTTTATACGGCAGTGCTGGCGCCGTTTTTCTACAAGCGTGTGCTCCATTTGGTAATCATTAAGAATAAGGATTTATAAATGCTGCGCAGGGGCGGGGGACAGAATGGAAAAGAAAACTGTTGAGCGAAGAATGCGTGTTTTCCTTTATATAGTAATTTTTATCTTTGTTGTTCTTGTGTCCAGGCTGGCTTACATGCAGTTGCTGCAAAACGATAAGTTTTCCACGATGGCGAGGGAAAACCGGATGAAGTTGATTACTATCACCGCCCCCCGCGGTGAAGTTTTCGACCGCAATGGTGTTAAAATAGTGGGCAATCAGCCGGTATATACAGTTTCTCTTGATAAAGTTTCCCTGGTGAGCCTTGGACAAAAAGATACTGGTGAGGTGGTCCGGCGGCTGGCAGCGATTTTAGGCACAGATCCCCAGGAAATTCAGCAAAAAATCGACCAGCAAGAACGCCTTTACGAACCTGTAAAACTGGCTACCAAGGTGCCTTTGGAGGTTGTCACCAGAATTGAGGAGCAGCGTCTGGAACTGCCTGGCGTAGTCATTGATATTGAGCCGCTGCGGGAGTACCCCAATGGGAATTTGCTGGCTCAAGTTATGGGATATGTGCGGCAAATCAACGAGGACCAACTTAAAGAAAATAAAGATAAAGGATATAAGTCCGGTGACCTTTTTGGGCAGTCAGGACTGGAATATACGTACGAGCAATACCTGCGCGGTCAGGACGGCGGGAGGCAAGTTGAGGTTGACTCCATGGGGAGGCCGGTACGTGATCTGGGTGTTAAAGAACCGGTGCCGGGCAATAATTTAGTGCTTACGATTGACCATAAGGTGCAGAAGGCGGCGGAGGAAGCCCTGGCCAGGGCCTCCCAGGAAGCGTTGAAACAGGGTTATAACGAAGCCAGGGCCGGCGCCGCGGTTGCCCTCGACGTGCGGACCGGAGCAGTGCTGGCTATGGCCAGTTACCCCGGATACGACCCGGTAAAGCTCTCTGGAGTATTGTCCCAGAAAGATTATGACGAAATCTTTAACTCGCCCTGGAAACCCATTCTTAACCGGGCATTGTTATCTTATGCGCCTGGCTCAACTTTTAAAATGATTGTTGCCATGGCCGGCCTGGAGACAAACACCATCACCCCTCAGAACACAATATCCGACCCGGGTTATTTTATTTGGGGCACTCGGTACGATGACTGGCAGCCGGGTGGCCATGGGATCGTGAACATGGTCAAGGCAATTAAAGTGTCTTGTGATACCTATTTTTACCAGCTTGGTTTTAAGACAGGTATTGATAACATTGCCCGTTTTGCCAAGGAGTTTGGACTGGGCAAGAAGACAGGCATTGAGCTCCCTGGTGAGGACGCTGGCGTTGTTCCCAGCCCTGACTCCAAACTGCAGTTGCGCAAAGATTATTTAAGCTCCCAAGATCTGAAGAAAGTGCAAGAAATTGAACAGCGATACAATGATCTTCTGGCCAAAGCGACCAGCGATGAACAGAGAAAACAATTGCTCAACAAGAGATCTGATGAGTTGCTCGCGGTAGACTGGGAGTTGGCATGGCATGATTATGACACGATTATTTCCTCAATTGGCCAGGGTGATAACCGCTATACGATGCTCGAAATGGCAAATTACGTTGCCACCATCGCCAATGGGGGCACTCTTTATAAACCATTTCTGGTGCAGCGGGTAGTTGATCCTAATGGTAAGGTTATTAAAGAGAATAATCCAGTTGTGGTAAACCAGGCCAAGGTATCACCAAAAACTCTGGCTGTAGTCAGAGAGGGGATGCATGAGGTAACGCTGCCTCCTGACGGCACGGCTTACGGTTTTTTTGCCGGGTTCCCGCCTGTGGCCGCCAAAACCGGAACTGCTGAAGTAACCGGCCATAACAATCATGCTCTGATTGTTGCCTTCGCGCCTTTTGATAATCCGGAGATCGCCGTAGCGGTGGTCGTTGAATTCGCAGGTCATGGTGGTACCATGGCCGGACCGGTTGCCGAGAGCATGCTTGCAGCCTATTTTGGTTTGCCTGAACCAGGTAAGAAATCAGTTAGCAGCCCGGAATAACAGAAATGTGTCTAAAAAGCATAAAAAATAGGGTTTTTTATTGAGTCTTTTTTGTTTTTTATTAGCAGGATTTGGTTATCGACCGTAGAATTTAATATCTGATAGCCGCGGTTCAGGAGGAGATGGCTTTGGCTAATTCATATAGTGTTTCAGGATTTGGCCGGGATATTCCAGCTGATTTGGATGAGCTGGTTGACGAGAAAACGATCCTGGTGCAGCGGACGCTGCGTTCTGGCCAGAGTATTTATTACAACGGGAATGTGGTTATATTGGGGGATGTTAATCCGGGAGCCGAAGTGACAGCGACAGGCAATGTTATTGTGATGGGCTCCTTAAGAGGTGTGGTGCATGCCGGGGCGGGCGGTGATGAAAATGCTGTGGTGATGGCTTTTCACCTCCAGCCGACTCAACTTAGAATAGCCAATCATATTACCCGCCCTCCGGACAATGAGACGGAGGATGCTGACTACCCGGAGATGGCGCGGATCAAAGACGGAGTTGTTACTATTGAATTTTTCCAGACTGCTGGAGAGCGCCAAGCCAAGAGCATTTGACAGTTGCCTGTAGTTGGGCAGTAATTAAAATGAACATGTACAAGTTTTTTGACCTCCGGCGCGAGGCGTCCAATGACTTGACAGGAGGAGGAACTAAAGGATGGGCGAAGTAATTGTTGTAACTTCCGGCAAAGGGGGTGTGGGAAAAACCACCTCCACCGCCAATATCGGAACCGGTTTGGCGGCCATGGGTTATAAAGTAGCTTTGATTGACACTGATATTGGTTTAAGAAATCTGGATGTTGTTCTGGGACTTGAAAACAGGATAGTTTTTGATATTGTTGATGTTGTTAACGAAAACTGCCGGCTGCGCCAAGCGCTGATTAAAGACAAGCGGTTTGAAGGCTTGCACTTGCTCCCGGCTGCTCAAACCAAAGATAAGACAGCGGTCAGCCCGGACCAGATGCGTAATTTATGCGCGGAATTAAAAAATGATTTTGATTATGTCATTATTGATTGCCCGGCCGGTATCGAGCAGGGTTTTCGTAATGCTATAGCCGGGGCGGAGAAGGCGGTTGTGGTAACCACGCCGGAAGTCTCGGCGGTACGGGACGCCGACAGGATTATCGGACTTCTGGAAGCCGCTGAATTGCGTGAACCGAAACTGATTATTAACCGTATCCGGCAAAAGATGGTCAAGCAGGGGGACATGATGAGCATTGATGATATCATCGACATCCTGGCTGTTGACCTGCTCGGGATAATACCGGAAGATGAGATGATTGTAATTACCACAAATCGTGGAGAAGCCGTAGTGCTGGATCAGCATTCCCGTTCCGGCCAAGCTTACAGAAATATTGTCCGCCGCATATTAGGAGAGGAAGTGCCAATAATTAATCTGGATGAAGGCAGTGGTTTCTTTAATAAAATTAAGAAAATTATCGGCCTGGGGTAAACCGGGAAGGGGGGAGCAGCCTTGTTAGATTTTATCGCCAAGCTTTTTGGTAAAGACAGCGGGAGTAAAAACGTGGCAAAAGATAGACTGCGCCTAGTTCTGATGCATGACCGGGCCAGTATATCGCCCCAGATGCTCGATTCGTTGAAGCTCGACTTGATTAAAGTTATTTCAAGTTACATGATTATTGACGAGGCCAACCTGGAGGTGAATCTGGACTCTAGCGGCAGCACGGTGGCGCTGGTTGCGAATATTCCTGTCAAAGGGATGAAACGGGCCGCGGGAACTGCTTAAAGATGTCCGGTTTGTAAAGATGCAACAGCCTGTATTATCTGATACGGGCTTTTTTTGTGCGTTAATTTATAATATAATACAAGTATTCAAGAATTCAGGAGTCAGGAGTCAGAATCCAAAATATTTGAGGACGATAAACCATTTTATTAATCTGATAATTTAGTAGTTACAATATACTTAACCAGAAAGAATATTTATGTAAGTTGTTACCGTGTTGGGAAAAAATTTTGAAAGGAATAGCTGAGTGTTAATTCAAAGCAGATTTTTAAAAAAGCTCGATCATACTATATTGATTTCAGTTTCTATGATCATTCTGCTTGGTCTGATTGTCATATACAGCGCTACAAAGCCAACCGAGTTGCTGCCTGTAGCGGGATCTGTCGCCAAGAGCGCGGATCCCTTCGCTTTTGTAAAAAGGCAAATAATTTTTGTGTTTTTGGGAATAGGGATGATGTGCATGATGCTTTATATCCATTATGAGGATCTTATAAAGCATATGAAATCCCTGTATATAATTAACCTGATCATGCTTGGGGCGGTAATTTTTTTTGGGGTTTCCGAGTTGGGGGCGCAGCGCTGGATTAGTATTATGGGTTTCCACTTCCAGCCTTCCGAATTTTCCAAGCTAATTATCATAGTTTGTTTTGCGGCCTTTCTGACATCCCGTAAAAAAAAGCTTAACCGGTTTCGTGACTTGCTTCCCAGTTTTGCGTTTTTCGGCGTTCCTATAATGTTGATCCTAAAACAACCGGACCTGGGCACTGCTCTGGTGTTTTTTGCAGTAATGTTCGGGATGCTCTTTGTGTCAGGCGCGAACCCCAGGCTGTTAGTCCTGATCATAGTTGTCGCTCTCGGAGCGGTATCATTATGGATATGGGCTCATTTCTGGCTGGAGGCAAACCGCGGGGTGCAACTTTGGATGCCACTGAAGGACTACCAGCTAAACAGGCTGATTATTTTTATCAACCCCTGGCAAGATTGGCATGGCGCCGGCTATAACGTGATCCAGTCGCAAATTGCCATCGGTCAGGGTGGTTTCTGGGGGCGCGGGTTATTCCAAGGGAGCCAGACTCATGGAGATTTTCTGCCTATTCAGGAAACCGATTTTATTTTCTCGGTCGTCGGGGAGGAACTTGGTTTTATTGGCGCGGTTATCCTTTTAACTCTTTATTTTATTGTGATCTACCGGTGTATTCTGATTACGATGAACGCTAAGGACGATTTCGGCACCCTGCTTGCTGCCGGAGTGGTTTCTATGCTTACTTTCCATGTTTTGGTCAATGTGGGTATGACCTGCGGGATCATGCCTGTGACCGGCATCCCATTGCCGATGTTCAGCTCCGGAGGAAGCAGCATGATAACCAACCTTGCGGCGCTCGGCCTGCTTTTGAATATAAACATGAGACGACAAAAAATAATGTTCTGACCGGGGTACAAACCGCCCCGGTTTTTTTTATGGCCAGTCATATTTCCTGATAAAGGAAAATATGCTTTTAAAGACAAGCTTTCAATAGTCGGGGGGGTTCATATTTGAAGGGGATTGATTTTAAGACAAGCGGACCGTTTAAAAAAGACGATGATTGGATTTCCTGTTATCAACAGCCCCACTGGAAGAGGCCTGGACACAGGGGGGGCAGTAGATATAACCTTTACCGCGCTGCCGTCGCCCTCTTGATCTTTATGGCGTTTTGGGTCGTCAGGGAGACCCACAGCCCCTGGGGCTTAGAAGCGAAAGAAACCTTGAAAAGTGTGCTGACTTCTGAGTGGAATTACCAGCCTGCGCTGGAAAGAGTGGTTCAATTCGGCTTACAGATTGCCAACACGGACTGGCCTTTATTCAACGCTGTCCAGCCTGTTGTTTCAAAACCTCAGCAGGGTAATGTAAGTGTAATGCTGCCGGTGCCGGTCTCAGGTAAGGTAGTCAGGGGGTACGGTATGACTATCGACCCGGTCGACGGCATGGAGCGTTTTCATTGTGGAATTGATATTTCCGCTCCAGTAGGCAGCGCGGTCAGGGCGGTGCGGGACGGCAGGGTGAAACGCACAGGTGACAGCGCGGCAGTGGGGAAGTATGTATTATTGGAGCATGACCAGGGCAGCTTTACTCTTTATGGTGAGCTTGCCAGGGTGCTAGTTAGCGAAGGACAGCAGGTGCAAGCCGGCCAGAATATTGGAGAAATTGGTGTGGAGGGCGATATTTCAGGCGGGGGTCTGCACTTTGAAATGCGGGAGAACAACAAACTGGTGGATCCTTTGACTAAGTTGCAGCCATTAAATTAAAAGTAAGGGTAACGGGTCAGGAGTCAGTAGTCAGTAGTCAGAAGTCAGTAGTCAGAAGGCAGGAGAGACAGGGACGAAAGACGAAAGACAAAAGACAGGAGTCAAGGAGTTAGAAGACAGGATGAGGAATCAGGAACCAGTGAATAGAATGGTTTCGTCTTAAAATATTCTGAATTCTGACTACTGACTACTGACTCCTTGAAGAAGGTGGTGTTGTTTTTGAAAATTGGCCGTGTTTCCGGGATGGAGATCCATTTAAATAATTATTTTTTAGCCCTGCTCGGGCTGTTTTTTGTGGCTGGTGTGCTGGGGAAGGGGTTGATTGCTTTTGCTGTAGTGCTTTTCCATGAGTTGGCGCATGTAGCCGTTGCCCGCCGCTTGGGCGTGCAAGTTTCAGACATCGAGTTGTTGCCTTTTGGCGGTGTCAGCCGCATGGGTGGTGATATCGTTTTTGACCCTGCCAAAGAAGTTTATGTTGCTGTTGCCGGACCGGCAGCCAACCTTTTTCTAACCGGCTTGGGTACTGTGTTAAATAATCACAGCCTGTGGGATAAAGACCTGGGGCTGTTTTTTCTTCACTGCAACCTTATGGTGGCTGCCTTTAACCTGCTTCCGGCGCTGCCCCTGGACGGCGGCAGGGTTTTCCGCGCCTACCTGGCCAGACGGTCCGGTTTGAAGAAGGCAACTTACCTGGCGGCTTGGTGGGGGCAGTTTTGGGGCGTCGTGATCACCGCCGGTGGATTAGCCGGGCTGGTAATGCGCCTGTCGGGACTGGATATCATTATAACCGGCCTGTTTCTGCTCTACGCCGCCACTCGGGAAAAGAGCCTGGCGCCGTATCATTTTATCCGGCATCTCGTTCAAAAGAAGAATGAGTTGGCGGCAGCGGGCGTGCTGCCCGGAGAACCGCTTGTTTCTCTTGATACGGTACGGTTGGGACATTTGATCCAAGCATTTCTGCCTCAGCGATTCCACTTGGTTCTCTTGCTCGGTCACGACTGGCAATATAAGGGTGTGGTCAGTGAAGTTCAGATAATTGAGGCATTGCTGGCTGAGGGGGTTGACTGCCCTGTCGGCAAGTTGTTAAATCCACATGTCTGAAAAGTCTGGTTTGCATGTCTTAAATTGCCTGGAACACCGCATAGTATTATTCAATAGAAAGGTTTTCAGTACCGGTTGTAGAATAATACTTTCAGGGAATATTCCCCCGGCGGCTTTGGGTTATACTAGTATAGATAATTATTATTGCGGATGTTTTATTGTAGCTTGCTGCCGGAAGTATTAACGGGGGATACAATATAATATGGATTTGCTCGATCAAATTTTGCCGCTGGTACAAAAGCCTGCCCGCTATACCGGGGGTGAGTGGAACATCGTCCGGAAGGACTGGGACAAGGTTGACATAAAGGTGGCTTTCGCTTTTCCCGACGTTTATGAAGTAGGCATGTCCCACTTGGGCTTGCAGATTCTTTACCATATCGTCAACAGCCGGACTGACGCCCTGATGGAAAGAGTATTCGCGCCGTGGCTTGACATGGAAGAAAAAATGAGGGAGCACAACCTGCCCCTTTTCACCCTGGAATCTTTCCGGCCGGTCCGTGATTTCGACGTGGTTGCCTTTACCCTGCAATATGAAATGTGTTATTCCAATGTCTTGAACATGCTCGATTTGGCCGGTATTCCCATAAAATCCAACCTGCGCGGTGAAGAACACCCGCTGGTTATTGCCGGCGGCCCTTGTGCTTTTAACCCTGAGCCGCTGGCTGATTTTATCGATCTGTTCGTTATTGGTGAAGGTGAAGAAGCGATTGGAGACTTTTTAGACTTTCTCCGTAATGCGAAGAACCGGAACCTCGCCAAAAAAGACTTATTAAGAGAGGCCGCGCGGGTGCCTGGAGTTTACGTGCCTTCGTTATACCGGGTTGAGTACCGGGAAGACGGTGAGATTAGCAAAGTGGAACCGGTGCTGAAAGGAGTGCCGGAAATTGTCAAAAAGCGGGTTGTACGGGATATGGACAAGGTATCTTTTCCAACCCGGCCGGTGGTGCCTTCCACTGAAATAGTGCATGACCGGATTATGATTGAAGTGTTGCGAGGCTGTGCCAGGGGATGCCGTTTCTGCCAGGCCGGCATGATTTACCGGCCGGTGCGGGAGAAAAAGCCGGCTACGGTGTTGCGGCAGGCTGCCGGACTGGTCCGGCAAACCGGTTATGACGAGATTTCTCTGACATCCCTCAGCACCAGCGATTATACCCCGGTGCGTAGCGTGATTAACGCGCTCATTAAAGAGCATGCCGGCTGTGGCGTAAGCATTTCCCTCCCCTCGCTCAGGGTTGATAATTTTTCCATGGAACTGGCGAAAGAGGTCCAGAAAGTGCGGCGGTCCAGTATCACTTTGGCGCCGGAAGCCGGCACCCAGCGCTTGCGCGATGTGATTAACAAAGGGGTTACTGAAGAAGATCTGATGTCAGCCACTGAAGTGGCCTTCCGGGAAGGCTGGCAGGCAGTCAAGCTCTATTTTATGATTGGCCTGCCCACGGAAACGAACGAGGACCTGGACGGGATCATTCACCTGGCCCGGGAGGCGCTGGCCCGGGGCAGAAAAGCCGGCGCGCGCCGCGGCCGGTTACGGGTGACTGTAAGCGTTTCCTCCTTTGTGCCCAAGCCTCACACTCCCTTTCAGTGGGAGCCGCAGGCATCAATGGCAGTCCTTAAAGAAAGACAAGCTTACCTGGCCGCCGGACTGCGCGAGCGGGGATTGGTTTTCAACTATCACGACACTGCCGTAAGCTTTATGGAGGCGGTATTCGCCAGGGGTGACCGGCGGCTGGGCGCGGTGTTGGAAAATGCTTTCCAGCTAGGCTGTAAATTTGACGGCTGGTCGGAAAATTTTCATTATGAACGGTGGCTGGAGGCCTTCCGGCAGGCGGGACTTGAACCCGGCTGGTACGCTTACCGGCGGTATGACTATGATAGTTTACTGCCCTGGGACCACATCGGGACCGGTTTGTCAAAGCAATACCTGATACGCGAGCATCAGCGGGCTATGGCCGGTAAAACCACGGAAGACTGCCGGACAGGCGCTTGTACCGGCTGTGGTTTATGCTCCGGTCTGGAGGTCGAACCGGTTTACGCGGGGGGTGAGCGTGACGTCCAGTTACCGGATGCAATACAGTAAGAAAGGGCCGGCCAGGTATATTTCCCATCTTGATTTACTGCGGTCCTTTGAGCGGGCCGGCCGGCGGGCCGGGCTGCCGCTGTCTTTTACTCAGGGTTTTAATCCTCACCCGAAAATTTCCTTTGCCGCTCCACTGGGGGTTGGAACGGCTGGTGAGGCGGAATACGCGGACATCGAGCTAAACGCTGACTTACCGGCGGCTGAAGTGTTCCGGGCGCTTTCCGGTGTTTTGCCGGAAGGACTGCGGCTGATTGAAATCCGTTCAATTCCGGAACAGTCGCCCTCCTTAATGGCGGCTGTTGACTGCGCTACCTACCGGGCTGTGGCAAAACTTGACCGGCCTTTAGACCGTAAGGAGCTGGACAGCGCCATTTCTTCTTTCATGGCCCGGCCGGAGATATGGGTGGAGCCAAAGCTTAAAGCAAAAGAGAACAAAAAACGGAATATCCGCCCGGGGATTTTTGCGCTGTCAGCCGAGTCTGAAAATGATATAATAATATTGGAAGCGGAATTGAAAACTGGAAGTAACGGAAATGTCCGGTTCGAGCAAGTGCTGGAAGCCTTAGTGGAAACAGGAGGCTTGCCTTTGAAAAGTGGATTCGTGTTGAGCAGGACAGGTGTATTCACAAAAAACGGGCAAGAGAAAAAAACATTATGGTAATAATATAAATAAGTTAATGGTGTAAATAAAGCGAGGATAAGTTTATGTTCAAGGAAATTATTGTTAACGTTGGTGAAGAAGAAAACAGGGTAGCTGTTTTAGAAGACAAAGTACCCGTGGAATTATATATTGAGCGGTCGGTCAACCAGCGCCTTGTAGGTAATATTTTCAAGGGGCGGGTGGAAAACGTGCTGCCCGGGATGCAGGCGGCCTTTGTAAATATCGGCCTGGAGAAGAACGCTTTTTTATATATTGAAGACGCGCTGCCGGCCAGGTCCGCGGAAGGATCCGGCCAAGCGGGTTCAGCTTTGGGATTGAATATTTGCGACATATTAAAACAAGGCCAGGAAATGGTCGTTCAGATTGTTAAGGAGCCGATTGGCACCAAGGGGCCGCGGGTTACCACACACATTACCTTGCCCGGCCGTTTTCTGGTATTGATGCCTACTGTAGATTACATAGGCATCTCCCGCCGGATTGATTCGGAAAAAGAAAGGGAGCGTTTAAAAGATCTAGCCTCGCGGGTTAAACCGGCGGGAATGGGTGTGATTGTCCGGACGGTGGCGGAGGGAGTGGAGGAAGAAGAATTTCGCCAGGATATCAATTTATTGACAAAATTATGGCGGAAGATTCTCAGCAGAGCGGCCCACGGGCCGGTGCCCAATCTGGTGCACCGTGATCTGGTGCTGGTCCAGCGTATATTAAGAGATGTTTTTACAGAGGATGTCGACCGTCTGACTCTGGATTCCCGTTATGAGTATGAAAAAGTTCTCGACCTGCTGGACATTACCGGACCGCACTTAAAAATGAAAGTTTTCCTGGAAGAGCGGGAAAATATATTTACTGAGTATGGAATTGAACAGGAGATTGAGAAAGCGCTCAAGCGAAAAGTTTGGTTGAAATGCGGCGGCTACCTGGTCATCGACCAGGCTGAGGCGTTGACCGCCGTGGATGTGAACACCGGCAAGTATGTGGGCACCACCAACCTGGAAGACACCGTGCTCAAGACCAACCTCGAAGCAGCCAAGGAAATCGCCAGACAGCTTCGCTTGCGAAACATCGGCGGTATAATAATTGTTGATTTCATTGACATGACGAAGGAAGAGCACCGTCAAGAAGTGCTGCGCGTGCTGGAGGAAGAAATAAAAAAAGACAAGACCAAAACAAATATTCTAGGGATTACCCAGCTTGGCCTGGTCGAAATGACCCGTAAAAAAGTACGCCCCAGCCTGTCGGAAGTGCTGCAGAAGCCCTGCCCGTATTGTGACGGCAGAGGGAAGGTGTTGTCAGAGGAAACCCTGGGTATTAACTTTAAAAGCCAGATTTATCATATAGCCCGTCAAACTTCGGCGGACACCATCCTGGTGGAAGCGAACCCGCTAGTCGCGGCAAGATTGATTGGCAGCGGGGGAGTCAGTCTGAGAGACTTGGAAGGCAAGACAAACAAAAGTCTATACATCCGCGGTTCGGCCATGCATCATATCGAATCGGTCACAATTAAGCCAATCCATGACAACGATGATATTCAGGAACATACTCTGCCGGTTAAAACGGGAGAGGTTCTGGAAGTCAAGGTAGAAGAGCCTCACGTTTCCAATTTGAATGACGGCATTGCCCGTGTTAACGGATTCATTCTTAATATTGAGGGAGCCGGGGTGATGGTAGGCGAAACCATTCCAGTGGAAGTGGGCAAGGTTTTCCGTACTTACGCCAAGGCCCGCCCGGTCAGAATATGACAGACCCAAGAGAGTGGTTATAAAAGTAATTGGTGAATAAAGCGCGGTGGCCTTGACAAATTTGTTTGATATGTTAAAATCTTATGTCGTAGGTGTTTTTACCTGCGCCAATACCGCTCGGAACAGGTTGTGTTTGGATGAGAACGGAGGCACTCTCCTACCTGGTTCCGGCGAGTCCTGACATTACAGGGGTGAATAGTATTGTACGCAATTATTGAAACAGGCGGCAAACAGTACCGCGTTCAAGAGGGCGATACTCTCTATGTTGAGAAGTTGCCCGCCGTTGCCGGTGAAACGGTGGAAATCGACAAAGTATTAGCAGTGATTAAGGACGACGAATTAGTAGTAGGCGCACCGTTTGTGCAGAATGCCAAGGTGCTTTTTAAGGTAGTCAGGCACGGCAGGGGAAAGAAAATAATCGTTTTTAAGTACAAGGCTAAGAAAAATTACCGCCGCAAGCAAGGTCACAGGCAAGCGTTTACTCAAGTTACCGTGGAAAAAATTGAGGCCTAATTGTTTAACTTACAATTGATTACATGAACCTGATCGGAAATTTGATACTGGAGGTGATTGTTTTGGCGCACAAGAAAGGTGTAGGCAGTTCACGCAACGGCCGCGACTCCCAGCCCAAAATGCTTGGTGTAAAGAGGGCTGACGGCCAGTTCGTTTTAGCCGGAAATATTCTGGTCCGCCAGCGCGGCACCAAGATTCACCCGGGTCGCAATGTCGGCAAGGGTGCGGACGATACCCTTTTCGCTACGGTTGACGGTACAGTCAGTTTTGAGCGGAAGGGCAGGGACAAAAAGATTGTTAGTGTGAACCCGCCAGAAGCAGTAGTTGTATAGGGAATTTAAGCGGTCCCGGAGGGGACCGCTTATTAATTGTATGAAATTGTTCTTTTCACGGGCTGCAGCAAATACAGAAAGGGGTATATGCTTGAATATATTAAACTATTTAGAAATTATTCAGGTGCAAAGACATGATTTCTTAAATCACCTGCAAGTTATTTCCGGTTTGCTGCAGTTAAATAAAGTTGAGCGAGTGCGGGAGTATATAAATCAAGTAGGTTTGGAAATAGCCCATGCAAGTAAAACAAGCAGGGTTAAAATTCCGGAGGTCTCTTTAGCGTTACTTTACTGCCTGAATGAAGCGGCGAAGTATCAAGTGGAAGTCGAGTTAACTGTCAATTCGGATTTTTCCGCTTGTGGGGCGCCTGGTTCTGTGATCGGGCAAGCTATTGAGCAGTTAGTGGATTGCGCGCTTGATACAATTTTTTCACCGGAAGTTGCAAGGAGACGTCTTGAGATCGTTTTTAATGAAACCGATAAGAAGTATAACTGCCGGTTGCTTTTTCCTGAGCCTGTCCAGTCTGATTTGCGCCGGTTTGAGAACAGACTGGCAAGTGTTGGAGAACTCGTGAGCCCGCATGGTGGCCGTGTAAATATGGCGATTGCCAATAGTGGCATAGAGATT
Organism: Pelotomaculum isophthalicicum JI; assembly: GCF_029478095.1. NCBI lineage: Bacteria > Bacillati > Bacillota > Clostridia > Eubacteriales > Desulfotomaculaceae > Pelotomaculum > Pelotomaculum isophthalicicum. The sequence continues at coordinate 68,920 of NZ_JAKOAV010000012.1, forward strand.
TTTTTAATTTTCCCACGTAAAGATGTAAAAGCTGGTTAAACTACTTTTAAGGTGAATCTGGCATGTTTTACGATAAAGCAAAAATTTTTGTCAAAGGCGGCGACGGCGGAAATGGCTGTGTCGCCATGCGCAGGGAAAAATACGTTCCGGAGGGTGGCCCCTGGGGCGGTGACGGCGGACGGGGCGGAGATGTTGTCTTACGCGCCGACGAGGGGCTGCGTACACTGGTTGACTTTCGTTACAAACGACATTACAAGTCTGAGCGCGGCCGTCACGGTGAAGGCAAAAACAGGCACGGCGGATCAGGTGATGACTTGATTATCCGGGTGCCGGTGGGAACAGTAATAAGGGACGCGGAAACCGGTGAGTTCATTGCCGATTTGACTGAAAACGGCCAGGAGGTAGTGGCGGCCCGGGGCGGGCGGGGCGGCAGGGGAAACGTACATTTTGCCAACCCACATAATAAAGCGCCAAAAATGGCTGAAAAAGGTGAACCCGGTGAAGAGCGCTGGCTCGACCTGGAACTAAAACTGCTCGCTGACGTCGGGTTGGTGGGTTTTCCCAACGCGGGCAAGTCAACTATAATATCCCGGGTGTCTGCGGCCAAACCTAAGATCGCCGACTATCCGTTTACAACAATAACACCGAATCTTGGCGTAGTGCGCCTGGAAGACGGGCGCAGCTTCGTTGTTGCCGACATACCGGGTTTAATTGAAGGCGCTCACTGTGGTACCGGTCTGGGGCATGAATTCTTGCGGCATGTGGAACGCACCCGCCTGTTGGTGCATGTCCTCGATGTGGCGGGTGGCGATGGCCGCGACCCGGTGGACGACCTGCGGGTGACCAACCGGGAACTGTCTTTGTACAATCCCGCTATCGGTGAAAAACCACAAGTTATCGCCGCAAATAAGATGGATTTAGATGGTGCCCCGGAAAATCTCTCCAGAGTTAAAGATATTTACGGCGACCAGTATGATATATTTCCAATCTCAGCTGTTACCGGGAGCGGGCTTGACGCGCTAATTTACAGAGTGGCTGATCTATTGGAGGAACTACCCCTGGAACCACCGCCTGTCGTTGAACCGCTCTATAATGTCACGCACGTTGCGCAGCCGCGATTTACAATCGACCGTGAGGATAATTGTTTCATTGTGGGAGGTAGAGAGGTCCAGCGTCATGTTGCCATGACCGATTTGAACAACGAGGAGTCGGTTGAGCGTTTGCAACGGATAATGCAGCGCATGGGTATAGACCACGCTCTCAAGAACGCGGGAGCAAAAGAAGGAGATACAATTAAAATCGGCGGGTTTGAATTCGAATATGTGGATTAAGGGTAAGTAGTCAGTATTCAGTAGTCAGAATAAGAGAACCGGCAAAAACATTTGAAGACTTACTGGTATGACAAAAGCTCACGATTAGTAAATTGCGGTAAGTATATTTCCGGGTTTATTGTGAATTCTGACTACTGAGTTCTGAATACTGATTCGTTAAGGCGGACTTTATAGATCCGGCTTTTTTACTTTCACTGGGTAATTGGATATGGTATACTATCCATGGTTTGGTCAATAAAAAGAGTCATCCATTATGAGAGGCAATATGGGAGAACAACAACGTAATTTCCAACTATTTAAACGTTTTGTCGTTAAAGTAGGCACTAGTTCAGTTAATCACCCCAACGGAAAACCCAACCTTTGTCAGATAGAAGGCCTGGTTCGCCAACTTGCTGACTTGTGTAATCAAGGAAAAGAAGTAATCTTGGTGACCTCAGGCGCTATCGGCGCGGGTGTTGGGAGACTGGGCCTGAAAAGTCGCCCAAAGAACATTCCGGAAAAGCAAGCCGCGGCGGCTGTCGGCCAGGGAGTATTAATGCATATCTATGAGAAGATTTTTGTTGAATACGGTTTGACCGTCGGACAGGTGCTCTTGACGCGGGAGGATTTCTCCGACAGACGGCGGTTTTTGAATGCTAGAAATGCTTTGCATACATTGCTCCGGTTTGGTGTTATTCCGATAATTAACGAAAATGATACAGTAGCGGTGGATGAGATTAAACTGGGCGAAAACGACAACCTTTCTGCCTTGGTGGCCGGTCTGGTCGACGCGGAAATGTTATTTTTGCTTTCCGACGTTGACGGGCTTTACACAGCGGATCCCCGCAAGAATCCGGATGCCAATTTAATACATGACGTAAAGGAAATAACTACGGAACTGGAAGAATTGGCCGGTGAAGCCGGAAGCATGGGTACCGGCGGAATGACAACCAAACTGCAGGCTGCCAGAATAGCCATGCATTCCGGAGTGGTAACAGTGATTGCCAGGTCGGGAAAAAAGGACGTGCTGCGCCGGGTTATCGCTGGTGAGCTGGAAGGGACCGTCTTCTGGCCATTAGCCAACAAGTTGGAAAACAAAAAAAAGTGGATTGCCTATAGTTCTACCGTTCAAGGAAGAATTTTTGTGGACAAAGGAGCGGTCCAGGCATTGTCGAAACATGGTAAAAGCCTGCTGCCGTCAGGTGTAACAGGGGTGGAGGGAGTTTTTGAACTGGGCAATACCGTCAGTATTGTCAATCCGGATGGGCAGGAAATAGCTAAAGGGTTAACCAACTACTCTTCCGATGAGATCGTAAAAATAAAGGGCGCTCAGACGAGAGATATCACGCGCATTCTTGGTCATAAGGACTACGATGAAGTGGTGCACCGTAATAATCTGGTTCTTGATTTGTAAAAACAAGACTGAAACCTGTTTTGCTCTATACCTTTAATGACTTTTACTTGATTTTTACATAATAAGATTGTAAAATTTCATTTATGAGCAAGAGTTCCAGCCGAGTGTTCAAGTTGGGAGTAATGGGTGGAACCTTCGACCCGATTCATAATGGCCATCTGGTTGCTGCGGAAGGTGCGAGAGATGAACTGGCACTGGACAAGGTTGTGTTTGTCCCCGCAGGCAAGCCGCCGCATAAGCCGGGGCATGATATCGCCGATCCTAGGGATCGTTATATTATGACTGGGCTGGCGATCGCCTCCAATGAATTTTTTGAGGTTTCATCTATTGAAATTGAGCGTCCCGGGCCTTCTTATACTGTTGATACAATTCAGTCATTAATGGACCGGTACCCTGGGGCAGAGATCTATTTTATAACCGGGGCTGACGCAATATTAGATATTATTACCTGGAAAAACTTCGAGAAGTTATTGTCGCTGTGCTTTTTTGTCGCAGCATCCAGGCCTGGTTATCCGTTAGACAAGCTTAGGCAAAAAGTTAGCGCTTTTATTGAGTACCCGGAACGAAAGATCCTAAGTATGGAGATTCCAGCGCTGGCTATATCGTCAACTGATATCAGGCGGCGTGTGCTTGCGGGTAAGACAATCAAGTACCTGCTGCCGGAGCCTGTGGAAGATTATATTGCCAGACACAAACTATACCGGCGTTGAAACCTGGAAAAATCTTTGTCTGGTTAAGTTTGCATTAGGACAGTTCCTTCTGCAGATAATAGTTCCAATTAATAAGTTTCGTAAAGGGAAAGAGGTGATTACTTTTGACGCGTACATTGTATGTTGGAAATCTACCGTGGGCTACTAAAGCTGAAGATCTTGCCAACGCTTTTTCAGTACATGGCGAAGTTCTGAGTAGCCGCGTTATTACAGATCGTGAGACTGGTCGCTCCCGCGGGTTTGGTTTCGTTGAAGTTCGGGAAGAGGATGCGGAAGCTATGATTGCCGCAATGAACGGTACGGATCTTGACGGTAGGATTATCACCGTTAATGAGGCAAGGGCGCGGGAAGAAAGATAAAGGAAAAACCTCCAATTAAGGAGGTTTTCTCTTAAGTAATATTTTGCGGTGGCATTGTATATGGGAGAGAATATTATACTTTATACAGTATTATGAGGGGGAGTGACGTTGTCCTTAAGTCCACAGGCAATGGTGAACGTTGCGGTGCAGGCAGCGGAAGACAAGAAGGCAGCAGATATAACCGTTCTCGATATTCGTGAAATATCTGTTATAGCGGATTATTTTATTATTTGCAGCGGCCGCTCAGGTACTCAGGTACAGGCTATTGTTGAGAATATCCAAGAGAGGCTGGAAAAAGACGGTGTTATTACTTTACGCCGGGAAGGCTTCCGGGAAGGTAACTGGGTGTTGTTGGATTACGGTGATGTCATAATTCACGTCTTTCGGGAATCTGAACGGCAATTCTATAATCTTGAACGCCTGTGGGGTGACGCTCAGGTGGTTGGGCTCCCCGTCAATATTTAAATGTATAACGCAACGGTGAATATCCTGAGATTGCCTTTAGGGAATCTCGATGATAAAACCTCTTGTCCTTCGCAGGATAGAGGTTTTTTGTCGTTAAGCAAATTATGCTTTTTCAAGAATTATATGCCCAAGTTTTCCGGGGGTAAATTCGTTCTTGTTGTAAGGACGGGCCTTGAGTAATCCATATTTTTATGATAAAATCTGCAGATGGGTAAAAACACCTTTATCTTTGAAGCATGGTGGCTGCGTCAGTGAGGCGGCTTTTAGATAAGGAGATGGGATAGTTGAAAGAGAAGTATGACTTTCAAGAAGTGGAAAAAAAGTGGCAGGGCCGCTGGGCTGAGGAGAATCTTTATGCCGTGCCTGATTTCTCTGACCGGCCCAAGTATTATTGCCTGGAGATGTTTCCTTATCCTTCCGGGAAATTGCATATGGGCCATGTGCGGAATTACTCAATTGGCGACGTGGTTGCCCGTTTTAAAACCATGGAAGGTTATCATGTGCTCCACCCGATGGGGTGGGACGCTTTCGGACTGCCTGCCGAAAACGCGGCGATAAAACACGGCGGCATCCACCCGGCTGACTGGACCATAGATAACATAGACAATATGCGCGAACAGCTTAAGCAGTTGGGCATCAGTTATGACTGGAGCAGGGAGGTCGCTACCTGCCACCCTGAGTATTATCGTTGGACCCAGTGGCTGTTTCTCCAGTTGTTCCATCAAAGGCTGGCTTATAAAAAGCAAGCCGCGGTGAACTGGTGCACGGACTGCGCCACAGTGCTCGCCAACGAGCAGGTGAAAGACGGGTGCTGCGAGCGTTGCGGAGCCCCGGTGGAAAAACGGGAACTGGCCCAGTGGTTCTTTAAAATTACTGATTACGCCGAGCGCCTGCTCAAGGACATCGACCTGCTGGAAGGCTGGCCCGACAAGGTCAAGATCATGCAGGAACACTGGATCGGGCGGAGCGAGGGCACGGAAATAGACTTTAAAGTTGTCGGACATGACGAAGTGATCACTGTATTCACCACCCGCCCGGACACCATTTTCGGGGTTACTTACATGGTGCTGGCGCCGGAGCACCCGCTGGTTGAAAAACTGGTCGCGGGTACGAGCTACGAGGCGGAAATAAAGGAATTCGTGCGCAAAGTGAGCAACATGAGCGAGATAGACCGCACTTCCACCGAGATGGAAAAGATCGGCCTGCCCACGGGAGCGTATTGCGTCAACCCGGTGAACGGCGAAAAAGTGCCGGTGCTGATCGGCAACTACGTTCTTTTGGAGTACGGCACCGGCTGTGTCATGGGTGTCGCCGCTCATGACCAGCGGGACTTCGAGTTTGCCAAAAAGTATAATTTCCCGATCCGGGTGGTGATCCAGCCGCCGGGAGAGAATTTGGACCCCGCCGCCATGACAGGCGCTTATGAAGAAGAAGGCGTGCTGGTAAATTCCGGGCAGTTCGACGGGATGCCCAACACAGAGGCCATTAAAGCTATCACGGAGTACCTCGAGCAAAAAGGGTGGGGCCGTTTCCGGGTAAACTTCCGGCTACGCGACTGGCTGATTTCCCGCCAGCGTTACTGGGGTGCGCCAATCCCCATCGTGTACTGTGAAAAGTGCGGCACCGTGCCGGTGCCTGAGAGTGACTTGCCGGTGCTGCTGCCCAGGGAAGTGGAATTCAGGCCGACCGGGCAGTCCCCGCTGGCTGAGTGCCCGGAATTCGTCAATACTGTCTGCCCTACATGCGGCGGGCCGGCCAAAAGAGAAACCGACACGATGGACACATTTATGTGTTCTTCCTGGTATTATTTCCGCTATACCAGCCCGCGGGAGACAACAGGCCCGTGGGATAAAGCCAAGGTGGACCACTGGCTGCCGGTGGACCAGTATATCGGCGGGGTGGAGCACGCCATCCTGCACCTGTTATACTCCCGGTTTTTTACCAAGGTGCTTTACGACCTGAAACTGGTAAGCATGCAGGAGCCTTTTACCAACTTGTTGACCCAGGGCATGGTGCTCAAAGACGGGGCTAAAATGTCCAAATCAAAAGGTAATGTGATCAGTCCGGAAGATATCGTGGCGCGGTACGGGGCGGATACAGCCAGGCTATTCATACTCTTCGCGGCTCCCCCGGAACGCGACCTGGAGTGGAGCGATCAGGGCGTGGAGGGCTGCTACAGGTTCTTAAACCGGGTCTGGCGCTTGGTCGCCCCTCTGGCCGATACTCTGAATAGTACGACGGGTGGCGCGCCCCGCGCCAAGCTGGTGGGCGCCAACCGTGAGATGCTCCGGGTGACGCATAGCACTATTAAGAAAGTCACAGATGATATTGGCGCCCGCTTCAACTTCAACACCGCGGTCAGCGCCATCATGGAGCTGGTAAACGCGCTATACCAGTATAAAGAACTCCCCGAGACCGACCGGGATCAAGGGGTGTTGCGGGAGGCAATAGACGCCCTGCTGCTGTTGCTCGCGCCTTTTGCCCCGCATATTGCCGAGGAGATCTGGGAAGCCACCGGTCACACGGGCAGCATTCACAGCCGGCCCTGGCCGGTTTACGACGAGTCGGCCATTAAAGAAGATGAGATAACCATAGTGGTGCAGACGAACGGCAAAGTACGTGAACGCCTCCTGGTTCCAGCCGGTCTTTCCGCCGACGCGCTGCGGGAAAAAGTGCTGGGTGAACCAAGAGTGCAGCAGTTAATCGAAGGTAAAAAAGTAGTCAAGGTAATCCCTGTCCCTGATAAACTGGTGAATATCGTAATAAAATAAGGCAAAACATAACAGTACGGTGTGTAATATAACAGGGGTGGTGCGGCATTTGCTCCTTGAACATATTTACCGTACTGTTTTTGTTTATTTTCTGGTCCTGGTAGTGATCAGGATGATGGGAAAGCGGGAAATCGGCCAGCTTTCCCCCTTTGATTTTGTAGTCGCGATAATCATCGCCGAGTTGGCGGCCATACCGATGGAGGCCACCGACGTGCCCGTCTGGCACAGTATTCTGCCTCTGGTTATCTTGGGCTTACTGGAAGTGGTAATGTCCTATGCCACACTGTTTAGCCGCACCCTGCGCGGCATTGTTTGCGGCCAGCCGCAGGTCATTATCAAAAGCGGGCAACTGCTGCGCAACGAGATGAGAAAAGCGCGCTACAACCTGGACGACCTGCTGGGACAACTCAGGGAAAAAGGGATCGTCGACATTAGTGACGTGGAATTTGCCATACTGGAAACATCTGGAAGACTTAGTGTTATTTTAAAATCCCAGCAACGCCCGGTTACCCCGGCCGACCTGGGCATTTCGACCCCATACGAAGGCCTCCCCACGGTGCTGGTCATGGATGGCAGCGTGATTAGCAAAAATTTAAAAGAGATCGACCTCGACGAAAACTGGCTCAACGAGCGGCTAAAAGAGCGCGGGCTTGAACCCAAAAAAGTCCTGCTTGCCTCGCTGGGGACTAACGGCAGGCTGTTCGTCAATAAAAAATAATTAAATAAAAAAAGGAAAATGTTGTCGTTGGTAGAATTACTCTAAATATGTAAAAGAATATCAAGGAATTTGCAGAAAACCAGGAAGTTTTTTTTTGCAGGGCGGTGGGGCGTATTATTCAGCTCGATCGGAAACAGCAGTTGATCATACTCCTTCTGGTAGGGGTGATTCTATTCGGCGGGGGCTACCGGTACGCTCAAATGAAGGAACGGGCGGCGAATGAAGGTAAGCCCGTGCTTGAGAACGCAACTGAAAACAAGACCAAAGAATTACAAGTTCATGTAGCCGGGGCGGTAGTCAGGCCGGGTGTATACAAGCTGCCTCAGGGCGCGAGAGTCATTGACGCTGTTAACATGGCCGGGCCGGGAGAAGGCGCCGAACTGGACTCTTTAAAGCTAGCCTCGCTGGTCACTGACGGCCAGACGATACTTGTCCCGTTCAAAACGTCCTCTGCAGGAAGTACTGTTGCCGCGCCGGGGAACATTGCCGGAACCTCCGGAAGTGCAACCAGCGGAAGCGGTCATGGCACCATGGTGTCGGGGCCGGGAACAGGTCAAGCCAGTTCCGCTTCAGTTAGCGGCCTGGTGAATATCAACACGGCTGATTCCAGCCAGTTGGACACCCTGCCCGGGATCGGCCCGGCGCTGGCGCAGCGGATTGTCCAGTACCGCGAGACAAACGGGCCTTTTAATAGCGTGGAAGACATTAAAAATGTATCAGGCATAGGCGATAAAAAGTTTGAGGACCTAAAAGACAAGATAACTGCGCGCTAACCGTTAATCTTAAATTATTCAATATGTGCAGTTTTGTTAGCTATGTAACTGAAACTGTAACCTTTGGGAATCGGAGGGGTTTTACATTTGGATATAAGCATACTGGTTAGAATGCTATTAATGAACTATCTGTCAACTATCCTTACCGGAGAAAAAAAAGTCAATGAGCAAACCGGGAGTAATGATAACGATTTTGAGTCGTTTCTGGCTCTGGCCCTGGCCGGCAGTAGTCTCAGTCAAGGTGGCCTCTCTTCCTGTTACGGTATTTCCAGCGGTGTCTCCACACGGCGGGTAAAATCTGCTTCACCTAAGCACGTCAGTCAAGGCGGGAGCACTGTTTCATCAGGTTACGCGCAGAAAACCGCTAGCCGTACCTCCGGTGAGAAAGCCGGTACGGGCTTGTCCGGTTTGATTGATCGGATTTGCTCCAAGTACGGGGTTGACGCGGCGCTGGTTAAATCAGTCATCCAGGCGGAGTCCAGTTTTAACCCGAACGCCACTTCGTCCGCGGGGGCTATGGGGCTGATGCAACTGATGCCAGGCACAGCCGATTCCCTGGGTGTGAATGACCCCTACGATCCGGTGCAGAATGTCGACGGCGGCGTGCGCTATTTAAGGCAACTCCTAAACCGTTACGATGGAGACAGCAGACTTGCCCTGGCAGCGTACAACGCCGGTCCGGGAGCGGTTGACCAGGCGGGAGGGATACCGAACTACCGGGAAACCAGGGATTACGTGAAAAAGGTACTGGAAAGCAGGGTAAACTTTATGGTGTAAGCAGTTGTAATTTGTCAGGAGTCAGTAGTCAGAATTCAGGAGTCAGAATAAGAGAATGGTTTATCATCTTAAAATCATTTGTGTTCGGTTAACTAGTTTATTACAAAACCATTCTTTGAAAAACTGTATCCTGGGGGAAATAGGTTTTTAAGTCATGTTCCAAGGGGATGGGATCTCTTAATTCATGCTATGCAAATGTATGGATTGATATTATATGGTCATTCTTTCGTGCATGTGTCTTAAAATGTTTTATTCTGAATTCTGACTCCTGACTCCTGAATACTTGTAATTACTTGAGGGAGTTCCATGAACAGACCTCTGGTTGTTCTCACTGCTTGTTACATCGCAGGTGTTTTATCAGGCGGGCTGGCAAATGTAAAATTCTCTTTGGCGCTGCTCCTGGCGAGTTTTTGCCTGTTGGCGGCAGCAGCCGGTTACGTGATGGCCTGGCGGAGAAATCGCCGGGTTATTTTAATTCTCTTTTTCCTCTTTGGATTGGCTATGTCCCGCCTGGCGGTTGAAGAAAGTGAAACACCTCTTGTTGAATACTCCGGGCAGCAGGTAGTTCTTTCCGGGCGAATAGTGGCTGAACCCGATGTTCGCCAGGATAAAGTATTTTACCTGCTGCAGGCGCGAGAATTGTCGTTGGGTACGGAGCGACGGGCAGTTACCGGGATGGTGCGGCTTCAGGTTAAAGAATCAAACCGGGTTTTCGGTTACGGTGATGTTGTGAAAGCATCCGGACTGCTGGCCAGGCCGGAGTTGCCGGGCAATCCGGGTGGGTTTAATTACAGGACATACCTGGAGAGGCAGGGAATCAGGGTAGTTTTGATGGCCCGGGGTGAAAAATCGGTGGAAAAGACCGCTGAAAGCGCGGTTAACCCGCTGCTAAGCGCCGCCTTAAAGCTTAAAGGGCAACTCTCTTCAACCGCCACCACGTCACTTGGGCCAAATCAAACGGCAATTTTAAACGGGATTGTCTTCGGAACTCAAGGGTTGATTGACAGTCAAACAAGGCAGGCTTTTACCGAAACAGGAGTTGTCCACATCCTGAGTGTTTCCGGCTTGCATATCGGCCTGGTTCTGGGCGGGATGATCGGGCTGCTGCGGCTGCTGAGGCTTCCGCCCGGGCTGACGGCGCCGTTAGTTACCCCGGTATTAATTTTTTATGTCTTGATGACCGGCTTTAATCCGGCTGTATTGCGCGCGGCCATCATGGCCATCTTATTGCTCTGGGCGCACCAGCTGGGCCGTGACCGGGATTGGCCCACCACTATGGCGCTGGCGGCGCTGGTCATCCTTCTCTGGAACCCGCTGCAAATTTACCACCCCGGGTTCCAGCTTTCTTTTGCCGCCACCTGGGGAATTCTATATCTGTCGCCTATTATAAATAATACCTGCGCCGGGCTTTTCAAGGTTTTACCTGACGGTTTGGCCCGTCCTTTAGCCCAGGCGCTGGCAGTCCCGCTGGCTGCCCAACTGGCGACCATACCGCTGGTAGCCTGGTATTACAACTTAATATCACCCGTATCGATCCTGGCCAACCTCGTCGTGGTTCCCTTGACTGGGATAATCATGTTTTTGGGGTTTATTTCTGCGGTTCTGGGGATGATCTGGCTGCCGCTGGCTGCTTTAGTAAATGTGAGCAACGGTGTTATTATCGACGTGTTCTTGAAGAGCGTTTCTTTTTTTCAGGGGCTGCCCGGCGCGGTGTTTTACCTGCCCACACCTCCGGAGGTACTGGCGGCGGCCTGGTACGGGGGCTTGATGGCAATTGGGTGGCTTTATTCAGGAAGGTGCGAGCCGGCTGTAAAAGAACGTGTGAAAGGATGGGTTATCGTAGGACTGGCGCTATGCGCCGCGCTCTTTTTAGTCTGGGTGCCCTGGGCTGGTGGGCATGGGTTGACCGTGCATTTTCTGGACGTTGGGCAGGGGGACTGCATTTTGGTGCAAACTCCGGGCGGCAATAACATGCTGATTGACACCGGCGGCCGGCGGGATGAATATCAAACCGGCACCGGTGTTGGTGATCAAGTGGTAACGCCCTACCTACGTAAAATTGGTGTCCGTCGTTTGGATGTTTTGGTTTTAACCCACCCGCACGAAGATCACGCAGGCGGCGCTGCCACCATAGTGAAAAATTTTCCTGTAAGAATGGCGGTTGTTCCCCAAATGGACGAAGTAGTTCTGAAGAGCCAGGAAGGCTTAGTGGCTGGAGAAACAACCGCTGTTAAAAAAAAAGGAAAAAATGATACCGGTGAAGAAGTACCTTTAGCTTACATAGCGTTGCTTAAGAAAATGGCTGCCGGTGGTATTGCGGTTCGGGCTGCCGGAGCTGGTGACGTTATTAAGCTGGACCGCGAGACGGAGGTTGAAGTGCTTTATCCCGGATTAGCGGCGGGTAAGACCATATCTAATATGAACAATTGCTCACTGGTGCTTAAGTTGACATATAGACAAAAGTCATTCATGTTTACCGGTGATGTGGAGACGGATGCGCAGAGCGGGTTAATTCAAACTGGAGCGGACTTGAAGGCGGATATTTTGAAAATGCCCCACCACGGCAGCCGTTCCTTGCTGCCGGCGCTGGTGGAACAGGTGAACCCTGAAGCAGCGGTTATTTCTGTTGGCGCTCATAATAACTTTGGCCATCCCGCCCAGTCTACGTTAGAAACGCTTAACCGGGATGGAGTGAGGGTTTACCGCACCGACCAGGACGGGGCGGTGATTTTTAATACAGATGGACGCCGGCTGGAAGTAAAAACAGGTAAGAATAAGGATACAACCTGAAGTTAAAGCTTACTCAGTATGTAGCGGCGCTTTATAGTAAATTAATTTTGATCCTCATTTAAAACAAGCTTTATTGCTACTTTTTATTACCATATAATTAAAATATATTCATTATAAAGTGGTGAGATTAATGCAGAATTCCCAAACCGGCGGTGAAGATTATATCTTTAACCAGGTTGAAACCTTGCTGAATGTAGGAATCGCTCTAACTGCCGAAAAAGATCACAATCGGCTGCTGGAGATGATTGTCACTGAAGCGCGCAATATTACGAACAGTGACGCCGGTACTCTTTATTTAAGGCAAAATGACCAGCTTGTTTTTAAAATTGTCCAGACGCAATCGCAAAATGTTTTTCTGGGTGGTTCGGGGGAGGAAGTTAAACTGCCGCCGGTGGCGCTCGTGGAAAGTAATGTGTCCGCCTATGTGGCGCTTACCGGGAAAACGGTAAATATAGCTGATGTATACTTCGCTGAGGGATTTGATTTTTCCGGTCCGCGCAATTATGACCGGATCACGGGGTACCGCACCAAGTCGATGCTTGTCGTGCCATTGGAAAACCACGAGGGGGAAATCATCGGTGTGCTGCAGCTGATTAACTCGCTGGAGAGCGACAACCATACAGTCAGAGTATTCCCGGAACACTACCAGAAAGTGATTGAGTCGCTTGCCTCCCAGGCGGCTATCGCTCTGACCAACGCGCAGCTTCTGAGAGATATTGAAGATCTTTTTAATTCCTTTGTGCAAGTAATGGCAACAGCTATCGACGCCAGGACACCATATAACGCGAACCATACCAGGCGCGTCGCCATGCTGGCGAGGGCGACCGCGGAAGCGATAAACGATGTGAAGGAAGGACCTCTGGCGCAAGAGCATTTTAACCCGGAGAGACTGGAACAATTAACCATGGCGGGATGGCTGCATGACATCGGTAAAGTCACCACACCTCTATCCGTGATGAATAAAGCCACCCGCCTGGAAGGCCGGATGGATATTGTACTGCAGCGGATGGACTATATTAGCCAGTCCGAAAAAATGAACAGTCTCGCCAGACAAGTGGAACTGCTGAAAAATGGTATGAAGGAAGAAGCTGAGCAGGAATCCCGGCTAAGCGGCCAACGCCTGGTGAAAATAAAAGAAATAAAGGATTTGATCATAAAATGTGACAATCCGGCAACCTTTATTGACGACCAACTCCTTGACCAATTGCAAGAAGCTGCCGGGTATGTCTATCTTGATCCGGAAGGTGTGGAGAGACCCTATATCAGCTCCGAAGAGTTGGAGAACCTGAGCATTCGTAAAGGTACTCTAACAAACGGAGAACGGGAGATAATGGAACAGCATGTGGTGATAACAGGCAAGATGCTGGAAAAAATAACTTTTATCAAAAAACTTAAGGATGTTCCCTTGTTTGCGAGTATGCACCACGAGTTTCTGGATGGAAACGGTTATCCCAACAAGCTAAGAGGCGAGACTATCCCCTTGGAGGGAAGAATACTGTCTCTCGTTGATATATATGACGCACTGACTGCTGGAGACCGCCCTTATAAAAAAGCCATACCATGGGAAGGTGCGCTGCGCATCCTTGGTTTCATGGTAAAAGAAGGCAAGCTTGACAATGAATTATATGATGTTTTTAAAGAACACCGTGTATGGGAAAAGGTATGCGATTGAAAACTCAACCAACAGGCAGCCAATCTGGCGATAAAAATGAAACAGCGGGTGAAAGTAACCAAGCGCAACCGGATAGCCGGCTGCATTTTTTCCTATGCAACACACTTGATTGTCTAATGGAAAGGGATCTTAGATCTTGTTTTGAGTGTGATGATTTTCCCTGCGTAAAATTACGCCCGTTTGGTTAAAACGAATAACGCCGTGCCTATGATAGAATTTCCCGGCGTTTGACCTGAAAAATTATGAAAGATATAATAGTGGTACAATAGGAGGAGTAGTCTTGGACAAGATTAAATCAGCTTATGAAATGGCCATGGAACGTTTTCAGCAAAGGAAAGAAGTGCCTCGCTCGGAAATTGACCGGCTGGAGTACATGCCGGTGGGAAGAGCCATAGCCGCTAATTATCTTAGGGAAAGCAATTACGATATTTTCGCTGAAATCGGCAAGCACTCCGAAAATTATAAAAAGTACATAATCGAAGGTATGCAGGAAACCTTTTTGAACAATATCCTGCCGCCCGTCGACAAATCTTCCTGGACGACAAACAAGATGGTGATGGAAGGGCTGCTGCTGATTAAAGAGGACAAACAGGCGGTAGAGGAAGTTTATGGCCGGCTGGAGTACCTTTTCAAGTATTACGAGCAGACCCTGGTGCAAACTTACAGTCAGTTCAAAGATGATTATAGCGCGAAGATCAGCGCAACTGCCAGGTCGATGGGTAAAATGACCGGGGGAAAACTTAAGATTGATCCGGAGAAACAACCGGGCTTCCGGGAAGAATGGATGAAAATTCTTGGCCGTTTAAACGAACAGTATACTAAAGTACTGGGAGAACAGAAAGATAAACTGCGAAAGATCAATTAATCTCGCGCGGGGGTGTAATTAATATGGCCGTTGTGGAGGTAAGCATCGTGCCTGTAGGCACACAGTCGCCCAGCCTGAGTGAATATGTGGCTGGGTGTATCGCGATACTTGAAAGCGCCGAAGGGGTTACTTATCAACTTAACCCCATGGGTACTGTCATAGAAGGGGACTTGAACCGCGTTTTGGAGGTAATCCAAAGGATGCACGAGCACCCTTTTACAAGAGGTGTCGAAAGAGTGGTTACCACTGTTCGCATAGACGACCGGCGGGACAAGTCGTTGACTATGGCCGGTAAAGTAGCGGCGGTTAAGGCCAGGCTTAGACAGGGGCAATAATAATGAAATATTTTATTGAGCTGTTAAACAGCCTTAAACGGGGAGTAGTCGCTCCGGTTTATCTTTTTTACGGGGAAGAAACTTACTTGCGGGAGCAGGCTGTTTCACGTTTTAAGGATTATCTTGTCAAGGACGGCGGGTCTGGGCTGAACTATGACCTGATCGACGGTGAAGCGGTAAATCCGGCAGATATAGTGGCAAGAGCGGAGACTCTTCCATTTTTTTCTGATAAACGCCTGGTGGTGGTTAAGAATCCTCTTTTCTTAAAAACTAGACAGGCCGGTGAGTCAATTTCGGAAACTGAGGAGGAAGCGAAGGTTCCGGATAAAGAAAAACTGCTTTTGAATTACCTGGAGAACCCGCTAACTTCAACATGTCTTGTTTTTACTACCGGTGGGCCCGTGGATAAGCGTAAAAAAATATTTCGTTCAATTAAAAAAAACGGACGGGCAATAGATTTCACTTTTCTCAGAAAGGGGGAGCTGGGCCGTTGGCTGGCGCAAAAAGCCGGCGCGGCAGGCAAAAAATTCGATGCGGAGGCGGGAGACGCTTTCCTGGGATCCGTTGGCCCGTCATTGCAGAACTTGGTAATGGAACTGGATAAGTTGTTCTGTTACACAGCCGGACGCGAAGTGATTACTCTGTCAGATGTGCGCCGGGTATCCGCGCCCGGAGTAGAAGATAATATTTTTGCGATAGTCGACGCGATCGGCGGCAAGCGGTGCGGGGAAGCGCTGGCAGGTATTAAAGAAATGCTGGCGGCAAAAGAACCTCCCCTGCGCTTGCTTTCAATGATCTCCAGGCAGTTCCGCCTGCTGCTGCAAGTAAGTGATTTAACCGGGCGGGGCTGTTCGGCCCGGGAAATCTCCGGAAGGCTAAAAATACCTCCGTTTGTTTATCAAAAAATAGCCTCGCAATGTCACAATTTTGATCAAAGCCTGTTAATTGGAGTATTTGAATCACTGTCGGAGTTGGAAACAGCGGTAAAAGCCGGACGGCAGGAATTTTACCCGGCGATTGAGACGTATTTGTTGAAACTCTGCGTTTAGTCCGGTTATCCGGTTAACAGTGCAAAAATAAAAACCACCCTTATGATGTATAGGGTGGTTTTTCAGCCTTAACCCATTGACTTATTAAATCTCTTCATTAGACGTGATTTTTTGCGTGAAGCTGCATTTTTATGTAAAATGCCTTTTGTTACGGCTTTGTCAATTGCTTTCACGGCATTACGAAGCTTTATACCGGCTTCTTCAGCATTGGTTGCGCCCAAGGCTCCTTCGAACTTTCTGATGGTAGTCCGCAGCGCAGATTTGATCCGGGTGTTGCGTAATGTCCTTAAACGGATAATTTCGGCCCGTTTTGCTGCTGATTTAATGTTCGGCATATTTTTACTCACCCCCCAACGGGACCAATTTTACCATGCGCGGTGAAAAAATGCAAGCATGACTGGTATATACTTTCATATTTCAGGTAAAGCTACAGGTAATTGAAAAAGATTGGGGGTGAATTGAATATGCAATGGCTCGGATTAATCATCAGGTTTGTTGTTTCAGCACTTGTTTTGATCGTTGTGAGTTGGCTCTCACCCGGCTTTGTGGTGAGGGGGGGATTCGTCGGGGCTTTAATCGCCGCGGTGGTAATTGCCGTGCTCGGCTACATTGCTGAAGCTCTCCTGGGTGAACGAATTTCACCAAGGAACAGAGGTCTCGTAGGCTTTATTACGGCGGCAGTGGTAATTTACCTAGCCCAATTTATTATTCCTACGCTTCTCAGTGTGAACCTGGTCGGCGCGTTGATTTCCGCATTTATCGTTGGACTTATTGATGCCTTTGTACCGACTGTCATACGCTAACGGAGACGACCTTCATAAACTCTTCCTCCAGGACATAGAATTAATGAATGATTCCTGGAGGGAGGGTTTTTTATGTACCCATTGCCCGCCGCCGGCCGGTTACGGTATATGCGCGCCGGTCATGTCTGCAAATTTATTGCCCTGGCCGGGGTAGTTTTGATGCCGCTGTTATTATTTTTCCAGGTAACGGGCGCGGCGGCCTTGATGACGCTTAAGGAAAGCGCAGGTAGAATACCGGAAGAGGTCATCGCAGTGTTTTACCAGCGGGAACCGCTGAAAATACTGCAATGCGCCCTGCCGGTGCTATGCTGGGGCGGCTTCGAAGAGGATTCCCGAACTGACAGCCTGTCACAATCGCTACTGGATTCCCTGGGTGCCGTTGTCCAGGTGAATCTGTGCAGCCCGGTTGCGGTTTTAAGATCGCAAATGCCTCTGCTGGTTATGTCCGAGCCACGAGGAGTTGTGGCGGTAAGCAGGTCAGGTGACGCTCACCCGGTTAACCCCGTTCCGGTAAACAAGGTATCGGCCTTGCTTGGAGATAGCCTTGTGATAATATATAACACGCATACCGGGGAAACGTACAGTATGACTGACCGGGTAGAAAGGCTGGACGGCAGGCAAGGCGGAGTTGTAACTGTGGCGGCGGCGCTGCAGGATACCCTGGAGGGCAAGTACGGAATTAAAGTGGCCCGCTCGGACAGGATCAATGACGCTAACTACGACAATGCCTACATCGAGTCGGAGAAAACCGCGAAGGAACTGCTAGCCGACAATCCCAAGGCCAGGGTTGTTTTCGATATTCACCGCGACGCCGCAAAATCGCGTGAACAAAGTTTGGTTACTGTGAACGGTGAAAAAGTTGCGCCGATTCTTTTTATTACCGGTTCCGGCGCACGCAAGTCGTCCGCCGGGCTGCAGCAGAATTATGCCTTCGCCGCAAAGCTTTCGGGAAAAGTCAATGAGATGTATCCAGGGCTTTCTCTGGGGGTCAGGGTTAAGAACAGCAATTATAATCAGTATCTCCACCCGCATGCGGTACTGGTGGAAATAGGCACGTCAAAAAATTCAGTTGAAGAGGCGGTACGCTCAGCGGTTCTGCTTGCGGATGTGGTAGTTAGGGTGATTACGGAAGAGAGTTAAGTCAATATGATTTTGTACTATAAAAAGCCGCATGAGAGAAATTAGCGGACAAATCTATATTTAGAATCAAGGTGATATTGTGAGGACAAAATACAAGTTCGTAGTTTTACTTTCAATTGCCGCGGTGACTTGGGGGAGTGCTTATACAATGGCCAATTTTAACGAAATAGTCGCACCTGATGTACCGGTACAGGCGATCCATTTTGAGAAAGCGGAATCAGGCGCTTACCGTCTGAATATTCTGGGTGAAGACCTGGTGATAAAAATACCGGATAAATATTATCGTCTTAATGAATATTATCACTTTATTGAAAACAAATGCGGCGAAACCTTGATTTTAGTTAATAATAGCGCCGCGGGATTCCGGGACAAGTATCTCCCGGATTTATTATCACGCATACTAAATATTGAAAAAGAATTAGAATATCATTAGTTAAGCGTAGATAATGGGGAGATAATGCCGAATTACAAACGAATAAGTTCATGCTTAAAGGTGAAAATGAATAGCTGTCATTAAGGACTTCCTCGATTCCGGGGAAGTCCTTAATAATTGATACCCACTTCCGCCAGTGATATAATATTGTAGTTGTTTTCAGCAATAAGGAGTGAAGTTTTTCAATGGAGTGGGATCAGGATAGAATTCGTAATTTCTGTATTATCGCCCATATAGACCATGGCAAGTCTACCTTGGCGGACAGGCTTCTGGAGTACACCGGCGCCCTGAGCGAGCGCGAGATGACCAATCAGGTGCTGGACCAGATGGACTTGGAGCGGGAGCGGGGCATTACTATCAAAATGCAGGCCGTACGCTTGAATTACCTGGCTGGAGATGGCCGGGAATACCAGTTGAACCTGATTGACACCCCCGGTCATGTAGACTTTTCTTATGAGGTGTCCCGCAGCCTGGCAGCCTGTGAGGGCGCGCTGCTGGTAGTGGACGCGGCCCAGGGGATCGAAGCTCAGACTTTGGCCAATGTCTACCTGGCTCTGGATCATAACCTGGAAATAATCCCTGTCATTAATAAAATTGACTTGCCCGGCGCGGATCCGGAAAGGGTAAAGCGGGAAATTGAAGATGTGATTGGCATGGATACTTCTGAGTGTGTGCTGGCTTCCGCGAAAAGCGGGGAAGGTGTTAGAAATATTCTAGAGAAAATTGTGGCTAAAATACCTCCGCCTGGTGGTCTGAGTCAGGCCTCCTTAAAAGCGCTGGTTTTTGATTCACACTACGATCCGTATAAAGGGGTTATTGCCTATATCCGAATAATTGAAGGTTCTGTGTCAAAAGGCATGCAGATTAAGATGATGGCCACCGGCAAGGAATTTGAGGTGAGCGACGCGGGAATATTTCGCCCTACTCTCCTCTCAGTCGGTGAACTGCGCACCGGTGAAGTGGGTTTTATCGCCGCCGGCATAAAAAACGTCAAAGACTGCCAGGTGGGGGATACGGTCACAGACGCCCGGCGCCCGGCTGCGGTGCCGCTGCCCGGCTACCGCAAGGTTACCCCGATGGTTTACTGTGGCTTATATCCTGTAGATAATATACAGTATGATGATCTGAAAGACGCGCTGGAAAAGCTCAAACTAAACGACGCCTCCTTAATATATGAACCGGAGACTTCTGAGGCTTTGGGATTTGGCTTTCGCTGCGGCTTTCTGGGCCTGTTGCACATGGAGATTATTCAAGAACGGCTTGAGCGCGAGTACGACCTGAACTTGATCACCACTGCTCCGAACGTCGTCTATCAAATCACTACCACTGACGGGGAAGTAATTGAAATAGACAATCCGAGCAAACTGCCGCCGGCCGGCAAAGTGGAAATAATAGAGGAGCCCTTTGTCAAGGCGATTATCATGTGCCCGAAAGATTTTGTGGGCGCGGTGATGGAGTTGTGCCAGGAGCGTCGTGGTACCTTTGCCGATATGGAATATATGAGCGCCGGTAGGGTTATCCTGACATATAACCTGCCGCTCAGCGAGATTATCTTTGATTTCTTTGATCAACTCAAGTCGCGGACAAGAGGCTACGCCTCGCTGGATTACGAATTGTCCGGATATAAGGAATCCAATCTGGTTAAGCTGGATATCATGATCGCCGGTGAAGTGCTTGACGCGCTTTCAGTAATCATTCACCATGATAAGGCGTATTACCGGGGCCGCCAACTGGTGGAGAAACTGCGGGGGCTGATTCCGCGCCACCTCTTCGAAATCCCGATACAAGCCACCATCGGCAACCATATTATCGCCCGGGAAACAGTGAAGGCGGTGCGTAAAAATGTGCTGGCCAAGTGCTATGGCGGAGACATCACCCGCAAACGCAAGCTGCTGGAAAAACAAAAGGAAGGCAAAAAGCGGATGAAACAGGTTGGCAATGTTGAAATACCGCAGGAGGCATTTATGGCGGTATTGAGTATCGAGAATAAATAAAAGAGAAGGAGTCAGAATTCAGGAGTCAGGAGTCAGAATAAAAAAATGGTTTATTGCCTCGAATATTCTGAATTCTGACTACTGACTACTAAATAAATTGAGGTGTCCGGGCCATGACACTTGGTTTATATATCCACGTTCCATTTTGTGTTAGAAAGTGCCGTTATTGCGACTTTATCTCTTACCCTTATGAGGACGGAGCAGCCGGAATATACCTGGATTCCTTGTCTAAAGAGATAGAGATGTATGGTAACATTTTGCCGGAACGTGAGAAAGTCCTTGCCAGTGTTTTTATCGGTGGCGGAACACCTACCTGCCTGCCGGCTGAAAAGCTGGTTTTCATTTTGGAAACGGTACGTAAGGTTTTTTACTTGTTGCCAGAATGTGAGATAACTGTCGAGGCCAATCCCGGTACGGTTAACCAGGAGTCACTGGCATTGTTGCGGAAGAGCGGTGTAAACAGGCTCAGCTTGGGTGTGCAGGCTTTCCAGGACAGTATATTGTCTGTGCTGGGGCGCATCCATACAGCTGCCGAAGCTACCGGGGCTGTCCACGCAGCCAGGGAGGCCGGGTTTGAAAACCTGAATCTGGACTTGATCTACGGGATACCGGGTCAAACCGGAGAAGACTGGTTGGAATCACTAAATCAAGTCGCGAATCTGGATCCGGAACACATAGCGGTGTATGGACTTCAACTGGAGGCAGGAACACCTTTGGAACAGGCGGTGTCCTGCGGCGGGCTTAAACCTTGTTCTGAAGATCTGGATCTATTCATGTATCAAACGGCGATTGATTATTTAACCAGTCGGGGCTACGTACATTATGAGATTTCAAATTTTGCCCGGTCTGGACGTGAGTCGGTCCACAATCTTACTTACTGGCTAAATCAGGCCTACCTGGGATTTGGTCCGGCTGCGCATTCTTACCTGCGGAACGAACGTTTTGCCAACGAGTCTACTGTCAGTGGCTATGCCGGCAGTCTTGTACAGGGGAAATTGCCGGTCGCCTCGAGGGAGACCGGAACGATCAGGAATGAGATGGCAGAGACAATGTTTTTAGGCTTACGATTGCTTAGGGGAGTTGACCTTGAAGCTTTCTACCAGCGTTTTGGCCGGCGGGCAGAGGACATTTACCGGGCGGAAATAGCTTCTTTGCGGGAAGCCGGGCTGGTGGACCTCGCGGACGGATACCTACGCCTTACAGCAAAAGGCCTGCCTGTGGGAAATGAGGTTTTTCAGGAATTTGTATGCAACCAGTATTAGTAAAATATTTGCATACTTTTTTCCAATTCCTTGGGTGGGATACCAGGGGACGCTCTTTTTGCTTCCCGGTTGGGCTTTAAAACTATAATTTAATTAAATCCAGTAACCCAGGAATCTGCCATTATATTGCCTGTTAATAGTTGCCAAAAACGTTGAGAATCATTTATCATAAAAAGATTTCCGATCGGTTGATTCATCTCATCATGATTTGATAAACGCCGCTCTCACATCGTTCCCTTGCTTGTCTTGCCATCTATATTCACTCTTTCTAATTTTCTTTTATTATACCAAATAACTGCAAAGGAAGCAAAAAGAACGTCCCCTTGCTTACCAAGGAAGCAAAAAGAACGTCCCCTTGCTTACCCTTGCTTACCCTTGCTTACCAAGCCCTGTGGTCGACCCGGTAGGGTTATCCATAGGGCGGCACTGTCCATAACTCTTGAGCAGGTGACCCTCAACTGCACAATATTTGTGGCGTGCGACCATGCACAATGACAACGGTCAGCGTGTACAATCTCAGCGGTTAACATGCACGTTCTGTGACGGCGTATTCACCCAAGGTGATTCTACCTGCAAAAAACAACATAAAAATACGCCCTTCGGTCGTTTTGAAGTGGACGTGTTTTTTTTGATAGGAAAATGTATTAGTCAGTATTCAGTAGTGAAAATGACTGTAGACATTTTCATTATAGTTTGCACTCTATAGGGGCATGGGCGTTTGATGAGTACATTCAATATTACTTATGGCAGCGGCATGCGAAAAAGCTTTAATGAAGAGTATCAGGGGACTGAAAAATAATGCCGGAGTTATCACAACGCTGTAGTTCCTGAACCTGCTACGTGGTTTACTGAAATACTACACAGGAATATTATCACACACCACAATCGTCAATTTTCCAGGGTTCATTTTCTTTCTGTTTAATTAATATATATTTCCATATATCTTTTATGCTTTCATCTTGGTCTATCCCGTTTAGTTTACGCTTTAATTCGAAATCCACATCAAATATTATTACTTTATAGGGTTTGGTAATTGTGCCACGTCCATGAGTAAGATATTCTTCTTTAGGTATTTTTGAATTATTTAGCGAAATATCATTTATCCTCAAGTACTCGCATGCAGGAACTGATCCACAATTTATACGATTTTGTTCAAGAGTATTAACTTGAAATGGTGATAGATACCGCAGCTGTTCTTCATAATTATTGTCATTAACCGCTTTAAAGTAATTTTCTAATACCTGTTGGGCATCTGCTTGTTCCTGCTTATTATCGTAAATCCAATGTCCAGCTAATGCCAGAATAAGAATGAATACTATGAATATTATTGCCCATGCATATCGCATTCCAATCACCTCAATTTTAATAAAAAGCAAGCACAAACTACCTAATAATCACTAATACAGAATAAAAGAATAATAAGGGGGTAGGATTTCTACCCCCCAACAACATTAATTGTACCATCCATTAATGTGTAAGTACCTTCTTGTTTCACTGGTAAGATAATTATCCAGGTTGAGATCTTGCTGGTTTCTAGAATGACAGCAAATGAATATAAATCGATAATTGTTGTATGTGTATGCATTATTTATAAATGCACTATGATGCCAGCTACCATTACTAAATTGTACAATATCACCTGTACAAGCATTTTGCCGAGCAACTGAACTGGCAGATAATCCAACACCGCCATCATTAATGGCATAGTCCCACAATGGATCAACACCCGTCCAGGTTGGTGTTTTATTTGAAGTGCTATACCAGAACCATCTTTGATTATAACTGGGATCGCCAACTGTATCAAAAGGTATGCCACCCTTATAGAGGCAGATGCTAACAAAATTAGTGCAATCTCCACCCTCATCACTAGAATAAGTATACCATGGAGATGGATTATTTGAATTAGCATATTGATAAGCCCATGCTGCTGCATAAGAAGCATCGTAAGGCTGCAAGCTTAGTGTAGTTGCAACACTCTGGCTACCCTTATTAGGTGTTGAAGCTATAGCTTTTTTCTCCAGTAATTCTTCCTTGCTCCTTTCAAGTATTTTTGCCTTGGCTTGGGAAGCAGTGTTGCCTTTTTCTATTAATGATGATAAAATTTTCTTTGAAGGATCATTACTACTATCACTGGTTATGAGCCAGTTATTATTAATCTTTTCGAGTTTTATAATATGATCATCACGCATTCTTGAGCAAGTATTCGGAGAAGCATTCTGATAAAAGTCAATAATTTCTTTTACTTTTACATCAGCTTTATCATTCGTAACATTAATATTTTCAAAATCCATCTGCAGATTATAGCTCTTAAAGCGAAGGTCGATAAGTTGCATTTTTCGGTGATTAACATCGGCACTCAGTGTATTAACTTCCAATTCATATTCTGGATTGTTATCAGTTTTCCAAAATGAACTGATATCCTTTTCTTCGAGTGCTGATAATGCCTCGTATCTGGTATTATAATATTTTGTAATAACATCCTTTATGGCTTTATCATCCTGATTAGCAGCTAATGCCTGATGGCAAAGGATTGACATCAATAATAAAGATAGTAAAAATAAGCTGGTTATTTTTTTCAATTTAAACATGCTCCTTATCTTTCATTTTACAGATTGGGAAATCTAATTTTCAATATTTTCTGTTGCCGCTCAGTTTCCCTATCGGGAAATGAATAGTTTTTTCTTGCCAAAGGGGGCGGTAATCTGAGACAATAATTGACGTGTGCAGCCGGAGGTTGCGCCGACAATCATTATGTCAGGAGCAGCGAGACCGACAAAATAAATAAGGAAGACGTTAAGGGCTGCAACCCCGTCTTCCTTTT